>JAYTMF010000667.1:0-3483 GCA_043728755.1 Flavobacteriales bacterium | reverse complement strand
AGAAGCCATCTCATGGCACCTTGCGGAAGCTCTCGGCTTGAGTATCAAGGATACCAAGCGAATCGTTTTTCACGAGATCACCAAACAGGCCATTCAGGCCGCAATCGATAACCCGCGTACTATTGATATTGATCTGGTCAACGCACAACAAGCGCGGCGCGTCTTAGACAGACTCGTTGGTTTTGAACTTTCACCTGTCCTTTGGAAAAAAGTAAAAGGCGGACTCAGCGCAGGCCGCGTGCAAAGTGTGGCGGTGCGTATCATCGTTGAAAGAGAAAGGGAAATCGATAAGTTCAATGCAATTTCTTATTTCAACGTTCGCGGAAATTTTGACCTCGGCTCTGCAATTTTGAAAGCTGATCTTTCCAGAAAACTGAAGGACTCCACAGAAGGGAATGATTTTCTTTCGAGAGCGAATGGCGCGCAGTTCTCTATTGCAAATATTGAAATGAAACCAGCCAAGCGTACGCCAACTGCTCCTTTCACCACGTCTACTCTTCAACAAGAGGCCAGCCGAAAACTCGGATTTAGCGTTTCAAGAACAATGGTCGTTGCGCAAAAACTTTATGAAAGTGGTAAGATCACTTACATGAGAACAGATAGCGTGAACTTATCGGATTTCGCTCTTAATGCTGCAAAGCAGGAAATCACACGCGCTTTCGGTGAACGATACAGTAAGACACGACAATTTACAAGTAAGAGCAAAGGTGCTCAGGAAGCTCACGAAGCCATTCGTCCTACGGATATTGCCGTTTCTGAAATCGAGCACGATCGCGATGAACAACGTTTGTATGATCTGATCTGGAAGCGCACCATCGCTTCTCAAATGGCCGATGCAGAACTCGAAAAGACTACAGCAACGGTTGCCATCAGCACCATGGAAGATGTATTGCTCGCCAAAGGCGAAGTGATCAAATTCGATGGGTTTTTGCGCGTTTACATCGAGAGCTCTGATGATGAAGAAACGGAAGAGGGTGGAAGCGGTATGTTGCCAACGCTCACCATCGGGCAATCGCTCAACCTTGCCGAGATGATTGCCACTCAGCGTTACTCGCAAAAACCTTCACGCTATTCGGAAGCCGCGTTGGTGAAGCGTTTGGAAGAACTGGGCATCGGCAGACCTTCTACCTATGCTCCAACGATCTCCACCATTCAGAATCGCGAATACGTTGAAAAAAAGGACAAAGAGGGAATTGAAAGAAAATACGAAGTCATCACATTGCGCACTCCGCACATTGTTTCTGAGATCAAATCTGAAATGACCGGCGCTGAGAAATCGAAATTATTCCCAACAGATATCGGAATGGTTGTGAATGATTTTCTCGTCGATCAATTTCCCACCATCCTGGATTATGCTTTCACCGCCAATGTCGAAGAGGAGTTTGATGAAATTGCCGGAGGAAGGTTGCAATGGCAAGAGATGATGAAGAAATTCTACTTGCCCTTTCATAAAAATGTTGAAGATACTTTGGAGAATGCCGAGCGTCAAACCGGTGAGCGAGAACTGGGCATCGATCCGAAAACAGGAAAGTTGGTACTTGTGCGCATCGCCCGTTTTGGGCCAGTAGTGCAATTGGGAAACAGTGAAGACGAAGAAAAGAAATATGCGTCTTTGCGTCCCGGACAAAGCATTGGCACCATCACACTCGAAGAAGCGATTAAGTTATTTGATCTTCCCCGTGTCGTGGGTGAATACAAAGGTCAGTCAGTGACTGCAGCTATTGGTCGCTTCGGTCCATTTGTGAAATGGGGAAATATGTTCACCAGTTTGCGCGTGAAAGAAGGTGATGATCCGTTCGCAATTGATATCACTCGTGCCATTCACTTGATCGAAGAAAAAATCGCAAGCGCCGCTGCTGCTTTGTTGCAACAGTTTGACGAACGTCCAGATATTCAAATCATCCAGGGTCGATTTGGTCCATATATCAAAAAGGAAAAGGAAAACTACAAGTTGCCCAAAGGTGTTGATCCAAAAACAATCGAGCTGAAAGATGTGCTAGCAGCGATCGATGAACAGGATGCCAATCCCTCAGCAAAGAAAAAAGCTGCTTCACGAAAAGCTGCACCTTCTAAAAAGTCGGTAGCGAAGAAGAATGCACCTGCGAAGAAAAAGGCTGCGAGGAAGAGGACTCCAAAAAAATAGGCGACTCGAAGATGTCTGCAACAAAGGTGCTTATCATTGTTGGTGCACCGAATGGAAGCGGTAATAACGATTGGACAAGTGTAATAGTCCAATCTTTGCTTCGCCAGATTGAACTAAACTCTTGTATCCATGGGCATTTATCACTGTATGATTTCTCAAACATTGGCCAGTTTTAGAATTCACATCGGTATTATGTGTTTTGCACTTTTCTTCTGTGCCAAAGTCCACTGAAAAATTCAGTATATCCATTACCTTATTTTTCGGCTATGAAATAATGGCGCGTTGCAACCTATTTACGACTTGTAAACTTCGAGAGAATCAGATAATTTTTGATATTTATACAAGGAAATAGTAGACCATGGGCTATTGTCAATAATGCTGGCGATCGGCCGCTGCAAGTTGCTCTATCAGTCAATGGTGACATCGAAATCTTTAATGTAGATTTGTATGAGAAATTTAAAATGAGCCTTAAAAATGTGTGTCCAATAGAGAAAAGCATTGGGTTCATGCTGGTTTGGTGCCATGGTCATGCGCAGTATAAAGAAGGCGTTTAAAAATACGCAGCAGGAGATCTTGAGCTATGGATTGCCAAATATTTATAGTTGAAATAATAAATTATACTTTGCCATGCCCGATGGTAGGATTCTATCTCAAGTGCAATACGATCAGGAAACGGAGAGGAAATAGCAAACGCTATTTTTAGTCTTTCCCCATCAACAATCTTCTTTCAAAAACTCTTTATTCGTCATCTGAAATGATCATTTCATGGTTGGATATTAGCCACCATGGACATCTCTGTTTTTTTCACTCAAAGTAACTTCCGCGAACTGCTGCCGGAGGAAATTCAATCTTCTCAATTGCTCAACCAAGTGCATTTCTTTCAAGGTAATCTAGAAGAACTCGAAGGAAAGCGAATTGCCATCATCGGCGTGAACGAAGGAAGAGCAGGCTTGCTCAATGCTGGCACATCCAATGGACCGGATGTTATTAGAAAATATCTCTATCAACTTTTCGTGATGGACGATAAAGTAGAGGTGATCGATTTGGGAAATATCGAACCGGGCAATGCAATCACAGATACGTACTACGCCCTCAATCAAACATGTCAGGTATTGCTGAAGAAAAATATTATTCCTGTCATCATTGGTGGCTCGCAGGATCTCACTTATGCGAATTATCTCGCCTATGAACACATGGAGCAAACAGTGAATGTTGTCACCATTGACTATCGCCTCGACTTTGGAAAAAGTGAAAAGGATTTGAACTCAAAATCTTATCTCAATAAGATCATTCTTCACAAACCAAATTATCTCTTTAACTATTCTAACATTGGACATCAG
>JAYTMF010000666.1:0-3167 GCA_043728755.1 Flavobacteriales bacterium | reverse complement strand
TAATTGTGTGCTACTTCTGTTGTGCTACAGCTGCGTCCCATGCAACAGAGCTTTCCGCTTCATCCCCTTTTGTGCCTTTCAAATCAATCACAAAATTCTTTGCAGGGAAATAAGGTGTCATGTGCAGCATAAAGTTGATCTTTCCTTTGTCATTAGGATCTCTGTCAAAATGCTGAATCTTAAATTTCTCAATCAATTTTCCCGGACCCGTAATTCTGTCGAGGAATTTTTCGATCTGCTCTTGCAGTTCTTTCTTCAGATTTGGACTCCAGTTTTCAAACGCTCTTCTGTTGAGGAAGTCCATCAACGTCTTCATCACAAAGTCGAACACGCGCATAACGCTATAAGTCTGCATTCCCTGATCATCACCTGTGAATAGTGTTTTGGCTGAAAACGCCATCACCTTTCCGTATTCATTCACCATAGGTATCAAACCCATTTTCTCCATGCTGGTGATGTCACTCTTCTTCATATTGCCGATCACTGCGCCTGAAACTTCATTCAGTCCACCGTGCTTTTTACCGGCAGTTACTTGTGACATCAACGTGCTGTAAACCCTTCCTGCCAATGCCGAAGATGGTGCAACAGTCAGATCCTCCTCTTCGCCAACTTCATCCACCTTTCCTCTTCCGATAAGCCAATTGCAGGCCATCATCACGTGACTTTTCCAATCTTCACCACCTGTGTGATTGGCGTTTTCAAACATCTCAATGATATCATCTTCCTTGTTGAGATCCTGAAAATCCGTTACAAGCATCACTTTATTTTTGAAGCAAGTCTTACCCCACTTTTCAATGACCGCATTCGACCCCAGATAACCGGGAGCAACAACCATTGAATAGTTGTTGCGCAGATCAAGTCTGTCATAACTGCGGCTCAACTCGTCTTGCACCGCATCATGAAACAAAGGATTATCGAGATCCTTGATCTGATCCATTGACGCGTTTAAGACAGCGACATTCTTTAGTTTTGTTTCTTCTGTATTCTTATAGAAAAGATTGAGAGATCGCCAGGCTGATTCAAGATTGCGTGTTGCATCAAGTGCCTTTAATTGATTCCTCTTGAGAGTTGTGCTGGCGCTTTCTGCCTTTTGCTGACACTTCTCTATCATCTCTGGTACATTGTTACCGCTTGAAATGGCATCAAGCCAAAGCTCCAATGTCTTTTTGAGATTGTCCCTTTCCTTCTTCTGTGCACTTTCAGTGAGGAAAATTTTCTTGCGTGCTTTTCTTTCCGGATTTAAATTCTGAGCACCATCCACGGTTGCTTCTATCAATCCGTAGCCACCAACTTTCGCCAGTTGCTTTACACTTTCGTCTAAAGTCTTTGATGCATCCGCTATTTGTACGTTAGGCTTGTCTGCAAATTGTTGCGATGCGCCTTGTTCTTCTAATTCAGCCATACTCTATGTTTTAAATATTTAGTTTGGTTAGTTGGATTTATGCTTCTTCCAGTTCTTTGATCATAGCCTGAAGAGCGGTGATGTACGCAGCCTTCATCTCAGGATTCGCCAATACAGCTTGCAGTGGCTTCGAGCTTTTCAAATTCTTGCTGAATTTTTGATACTGCTCCTGTTTGATGTTTTGCTCCTGGAGGAAATTACTTTTGTTGGTGATTCCCTTTGAACCGTAATCACCCAATGCGCTGAAGGTAATATTTTCTTTCATCGCCGATCCTTCTTCGGTTTCAAATTCGATGTCAATATTCGGCTTGTAATGATTGAATGCCGCTTCGACTGTATCAAGTCCCTGCACAATGTCAGCACCAAAAGATTCTTCAGCCGTTAGTTGCTGAATAAATATGGTACGGTTCATCTGGATTTCCGCAAATGCCTCATTCGCTCCGTCCTTTTTTCGCTCTGTTCCGCCTAATCCGTAATCAAACATATTGGTATGATTTTATTTGGTTTATAAATGGTGGTTTAATACCGATTGGACAAGTGTAATAGTCCAAATCTTTGCTTCACCAGATTGAACTAAACACTTGTATCCATCTGCATTTGCCACAGTAGGATTTCTCAAACATTGGCCTGTTTTAGAAATCACATTGGTATAATATCAATTATGTGGCTAATGTATTCGGTATATCTGTAGCCTCAAACTTTTCAATCAATTATTTCAACTTGCTTCAACTGTGCTTCCAACTCATGTTTCCCTCGCTGTCAACATCAATATCCACGACGGTTCCTTTTCCAATTTCGCCAGTGATAATCATTCGCGACAAAGGTCTTCTCAATTGATTGCGAATGACACCTTGTAAAGGCCGCGCACCATATTTTGGAGTGAAACCCGACATGGCCAAATGTTGTTTTGCAGCGTCGCTCAACTTCAATGTGATGCCTTGCTTATCGAGTGTCTTCAATAAATTATTGAGGTGAATGTTAAAGATGTTCAATACGGTGCTTTCGCTGATTGGTGCAAAAGGAATGATCTCGGTGAGCCTTCCTAAAAATTCAGGTCGGAAATATTTTTGCATGATCTCCATTAGATCATTGCTCTTCGGAATTTCTCCATGTCCAAATTTATCGACGATAAATTCTGATCCGATATTCGATGTAAACAATATAACAGCATTGCTGAAATCTCCTTCCTTGCCCAGTCTGTCATGCAATTTTCCTTCATCCAATATTTGAAGGAAAAGATCGAACACAGACGCGTGTGCTTTTTCAATCTCATCGAACAACACAATACTATAAGGTTGCTGTCTGATTTTATTTACGAGCATTCCACCCTCTTCATAACCCACGTAACCGGGAGGCGCTCCATATAACAACGCTGCAGAATGTTCTTCCTTGAATTCACTCATGTCAAAACGTATGAGCGAATTTTCATCGGCGAATAAAAATTCAGCAAGTGATTTTGCAAGTTCCGTCTTTCCTGTTCCTGTTGGTCCGAGAAAGAAGAATGAACCGATAGGCTGACCAGCCTTACTGAGACCAGATCTGTTTTCAAGTATCGCTGCACTGATAGCTTTCAATCCGTGATCTTGGCCCACAACGCGCTTCTTCAGATACTCTTCCATGCTTAGCAATCGCTCTTTCTCTTGCGATTGCAATTTGCCCATTGGTATGCCGGTCTTGTTTGAGATGACCGCTGCCAAATCCATTTTCTCCACCACATCTTTTTTCGTTCCTGCGAGTATTTCCAGCCTCACTAAAGTTGCCTCGA
>JAYTMF010000665.1:0-4496 GCA_043728755.1 Flavobacteriales bacterium | reverse complement strand
TTTGAATGTTTGAACATGGCGTCATTATTAAGTTTCGCCAAACTTCGGGTGTGCTATTGTAACCTATTTACAATGAAGGGAACTAGAGCGATAAACCTATACATGAATAAAAATTTAGTTTTGATATTGCGCAAATGCACACAGAGAATCAACTAAAAACATCGTGGAGCGAAATGCTCAAGGTCGCGCTTCCCGTGAGCCTCGGAGTCTTTGTACAGTTCATTGTCATGATCATTGACAATTATTTCGTGGCTCAGATCGATGGAAACGCCATGAGTGCAGCATCGTTCGTTGCGCTTATTTATCTCACTTTGGTAATGATCGGTCTTGGTCTAAGCAATGCCACGCAGATTATTGTTGCGCGCCGGAAAGGAGAAAATCGTATTGATGATGCAGGAAGCGTTGTAGGTAACGCCTTCTGGATGTCCATCGTCGTTGCTACCATACAATTTTTATTGCTCTATTTTGTGTTGCCTGTCATTATTGATAGCTCCATTGAAAGTACCAAAGTGAGCGAATACATGAAGGTATTTACAACCTATCGATCGTTTGGTTTTTTTTTCTATACGCTCACACTTGTATTCAATGCCTTCTGGGCCGGTGTTGCCCGCACGCGGGTCATGATCTACACCACAGTATTGACCGCCTTCGTGAATATTATTCTCGACTACGGATTGGTATTCGGCAATCTGGGCATGCCGAACATGGGAATGGCCGGAGCTGCTTTAGCAACCACTATCGCAGAGGCCTGTGCTTTTATTTTTCTGATATGGTTTACTTTTCGTTATCACGATTATAAGACGTTGCCTCATCGCGCCGAATCGAAAGATAAACTATCGTATAGACTGCGACATTGGATCGTGTCTACTCCTACCAAACATACTATTGTGCTCATCAAACTCGGCGGACCGATCGCTTTACAAATGCTATGCGCGCTAGGCATATGGGTCATTTTCTATATGTTCGTGGAGAGCAAAGGTGAACAACCATTGCAATCTTCCTTCATCGTTCGCAATATGTACATGCTTGTGTATGTGAGCGTCGCTGGATTCACTACTACCATCTGCACTTATGTTTCAGGCCTGATTGCCGAACAAAGACAATCAGAAATTATTCCGGTCATCCGAAAATTAATCGTGATGAATATGTGTGGCGTGGTTATACTCAGTCATGGTCTTTGGCTTTACCCTGAGTGGATTGTTTCATTGTTCAGCAGTGATCCGTTGATCATGTTAGAAACAGTTCGCACCATGCATATCGTATTGCCTGCTATGTTGGTATTCTCTATTACCAGTATGCTGCTGGGTACAGTAGAAGGAAGTGGCAGCACACTTGCCGGATTCGCCATTGAGCTCTCCACAGTGCTCATATATATCGCCACAGCTTATGTGATGGTCTATCGTTGGAAATGGCCCATCCATTTGGTGTGGACTGCTGATTATGTTTATTTCCTCTCGTTGGGCATCTTCTCCATGTTCTTTCTATGGAATGGGAAATGGATGTATAAGAAAATATAGAATCCGCATTTCTTGCTTTACCCGAATTATTGCTGCATTCGATAGGGAGGTGTGTCCATTGTTTGTTGTTCGTTGTTGCGATGAAATTCGCACTTCCAATCGCCTGCATTTGGCCTCATCGAAATATCAGTGGACTGTTACGCAAGGATAAATGATTGAAAATTTTCAGACGCAAACAAAGCGTCGGTTAGGCGAACAACCGTTCATGTCGCATCGTGCACTCTTGTGCAACAAAAAACAACAAACAACAATTAGCCCTAGATCGGAGAAAGCAAATGTCCCAACGCTTCTTTTTTCGTCTGTAGATAATGGCTGTTTTCCGGACGTGGTTCAACCATTAGCGGAATACGTGAAATGATTTCGATACCGGAGTTTTTGAAGGCGTCCATTTTATCCGGATTATTGGTCAGCAAATGAACGCGGGAAATGCCAAGTTGCGTAAGGATTGAGATAGCCGCATCGTAGTTCCTCTCATCGGTATGAAAGCCAAGCGCATGATTTGCGCGAATGGTATCCATTCCTTCATCTTGAAAGTTATATGCTTTCAATTTGTTCACGAGTCCTATTCCGCGGCCTTCCTGTCGCAAGTAAACCAGAGCGCCACCATGGTCTTCGAGATACTTCATGGATGCAGCGAGTTGCTCTCCGCAATCACATCGCACAGAACCGAAGATGTCACCTGTGAGACATTCTGAGTGAATCCGCACATTCATAGCATCGTTCGAAACGACTGCAACATTGATCAACGCCAGATGCGGCAATTCTGGCCTTCCACTTTCAAATGCATGGATAACAAACTCACCATAAATTGTAGGAAGTCTTGAAGAAACCAGTTGCTTAAAATCACTCATTGATGTTTCGGAATACCGTGTTGCAAATATAACCGCAACATCAGTGAGGCGCAACGGATAAGGGTTTCATAGCGTCTCTGCCTTGATCACGTATTCTGAGGCATAGAAATCCTGCGATCACCATCAACGCACCACCTATCATCACGGCTGATAGTCTGTTATTATTGAGCCAATGCTCCATGATATATCCAAAGCTCAATGAGGCAATGATCTCCGGCAATACAATAAAGAAATTGAAAATCCCCATGTAGATACCCATCTTTTCATCAGGAATGACGCCTGCAAGCATCACGTAAGGCATAGAAAGAATAGATGCCCAGGCAATACCCACTCCTGTCATGCTCAGGTACAGTTGCCACGGCTCAGTGATGAATACAATACTCAGCAGTCCAAATCCTCCGGCAAACAGACAGATCATGTGAGTGATGTTTCTTCCCAATCGCTTTGCCATCAATGGTAAAGAAAAAGCGAACATGAAGGTGATCATGTTATAATAGGCCATGGTCTTGTTGGCATATTCAACACCGAGTGTATACAGCTCTGTTTTCTCATCCACCGCGCCGAAAATGTTTCTCGCCACAGCAGTTGAATAATAAAACCACATGAGAAATAATCCAGGCCAGGTAAGGAATTGTATCAACGCCAATTTTTTCATTCTGGGAGGCATATCACCGATGGCGTGCATGATCTCTCTAAAGCCTGCACCAAATCCCTTCTTGCTCTCCACGACCTTCTCCCGGATTGGAATTTCCACCGGTGGATATTCTTTGCTTGTGAGGATGGTGTACAAAACAGAAGTGAAAAATGCGGCTGCACCCACATAGAAAGCGACCCTTATATTTTGAGGTACACCGCCATTCGCTACGCGGCTCATGTCACAATAATCTGCGAGCCATGTAGGAAGATAACCGGCAATGAAACTGCCCAGGCCTATGAAAAAACTCTGCATAGCAAAGCCCATTGAGCGCTGTTCCTCGGGAAGTTTGTCTGCAACAAACGCCCTGAATGGTTCCATACTAATGTTGATAGATGAATCAAGAATCCAAAGTGTGCCGGCCGCCATCCAGATAGCAGATGAATTCGGCATCATGCAAAGACAGATGGAGCTAAGAATAGCGCCCACTAAAAAATACGGTCGTCTGCGACCAAATGTAGGATGCCAAGTGCGATCACTCAGATAACCTACTATCGGCTGCACGATCAATCCGGTAAGTGGTGCTGCCAGAAAAAGAAAAGGAATTTCATCGGCTGAAGCACCGAGGTATTCATAGATGGGTCCCATGTTTCCCATTTGCAAAGCCCATCCGAATTGGATACCGAAAAAACCAAAACACATGTTCCAAATTCCCCAGAATTTCAACCTTTTCTTTTGCATAGCTGAAGTCAAATAAATTGTGAGCACGCAAGATATAGAAAGTGTTCAACGTACACCATCAACAATGAAAAGTAGTTCGGAGTTGCGTGGAAGCAGTCCTTCGATTGAGCGGTGGAGGTTATACCCCTGTGATTTATAAAACATGCCAATGTTTGAGAAACCATACAGTGGTACATGCCGATGGCTACACGTGTTTAGTGCAATCTGGCGAAGCAAAGATTGGACTATTACAGTTGTCCAATCGGTTTCTTCGTTGTTGAGTTATTGGGTTATTGAGTTATTGGGTCAGCAGGCTGCAACTCTGCGATATGCGGCGCGATGCGTTACAATAAAAGCAACGCACATACTGATCGAATAACTCAATTACCCAATAACAAATAATACCCATGTGATTTATAAAACATGCCAATGTTTGAGAAATCATACAGTGGTAAATGCCGATGGATACACGTGTTTAGTTCAATCTGGCGAAGCAAAGATTGGACTATTACAGTTGTCCAATCGGTTTCTTCGTTGTTGGGTTATTGGGTTATTGAGTTATTGGGTCAGCAGGCTGCAACTCTGCGATATGCGGCGCGATGTGTTACAATAAAAGCAACTCACATACTGATCGAATAACTCAAATACCCAATAACAAATAATACCAATGTGATTTATAAAACAGGCCAATGTTTGAGAACTCATACAGTGGTAAATGCCGATGGATACACGTGTTTAGTTCAATCTGGCGAAGCAAAGATTGGACTATTACAG
>JAYTMF010000664.1:0-4714 GCA_043728755.1 Flavobacteriales bacterium | reverse complement strand
TTCACACGAGACCCAAGGCGAACACTCTCTTTAAACTTGCTGTGCGCTGCTCTAGACCCCGGGATTGCATCGCGGGACAAGTGGTTCAACCCTGCGGGTTGGGGGTGGTTCAGGGTGCTATGAAAGTTTGCGACTTTCATTTTCAGAAGGCCTTTACTGCGTGAAGATTCGTCTCCAGTAACAGTCGCCGAATCCGTAGGGTACACCTACTTGACAGCGGACGAAGTCCACAGGTGAAAGAACCACCTCTCACAGTCACCCTGGCGCCTCACGAAAAAACCAAAGTCCAACGTCAAGCCAAGGAACGAAGTCCACAGATTCCTGGGACATTCAGAATCAAAGATCGAATGCCTATGCACAGAGCAGTGGTCCCTGAGGATGCGTAGATCAATTGCTAAACGAAAAATAATTCATCGGATTTACAGGCACGCCATTCTCCCACAATTCAAAATGGAGATGCGGCCCTTCACTGTGATCACCAGAGTCGCCGATGAAGGCAATTGACTCGCCCGCTTTCACTATATCACCCACTTTCTTGAGCAATACAGAATTGTGCTTGTATACTGAAATCAAATTGTTGCTGTGCTGGATCTGGATCACATTGCCGCCGTCAGCAGTGAATGCAGCGCCGATCACTGTTCCGTCCTGTACCGCCTTTACAGGATCGTCTTTCGGAGCGATCAAGTCAATACCGTAATGGCCTTCCCTGGGGTTGAATTGATTGGATACTGTCCCGTTTACAGGCTTGAATAGTAAGGTACCTCGCTTGGATGCGTTGTTGTTATCATCCACTTCAAGACTAAAACGATCCTGATCGGACAGTTTCTGGCGAAGTGCGTCATCCACTTCGGCCACCTGAAAATTCAAATTGGCATCTTTGGAATCTCTCTTGGCACTATCTGCAGCGTTGACCAGGGTTCCTCCTGACAGTATCACCTTCAGATCCGACATATATCGCTCGTTCTTGCGGGTCACTTCCATAAGCGAATCCACCTTTAACCGAGCTTCACGCGCTTCCTCTCTCAATCCCGTATCGGCATAATCAGGTATGACATAATTTTTCAACGGAGTATAGGCAACAAGCAAATAAATGAGCGCGCCAAAAACGACCAGCAACCCACCGAACATGACAATGAGGTTGAGGGGTGTAAGAGAGTATGAAAGCTTCTCCTCGAATGTATTCTCATTTATCACCGTAAGCCTGAAGCGGCTTTTCAGCTTCTTCATGAGTTTCTTTCTCTTCGGTTGTGGAGTTGCTACCATAGTGCTTTGTGGATCGATTTTCAAACCGATCCCATATTCAGGCAAAAATGAAATATTTTTGACCCTTTCTGGTTAGAGTGCCGTTATAAATTTGAATAATCGGACTGTTTCGAAGTCAAACGACTACGAAAAGTGAGGTTTATCGTGGTTTAAAACGACCTCTAACGCAAGCCTGATAAGGGAAACAGAATACAACTACTGCTTTTGGTAAAATTTAGACATACTGTACAAATCCTGTCGCTGGCGTTGACCATCTCTCTGCTTTGTGCCTGCTCCAATAAAAAAGATGGCACTTCATATCGTGTTTATCACAATATGACGGCGCACTACAATGGTTATTTCAATGCCGATGAGCTAGTAGCGAAGGGAGCTGAGCAAATCCAATCCACTCATAAAGAAGACTACGACAAGATTCTTCCCATTTTTATTTACGGTGATGCCGAATCAGCCAAAGCTGCTTATCCCGATATGGAGAAAGCGATCACCAAATGCGAAAAGGTCATCAACAAACATACGATTAAGGATGAAGGAAAAAAGGGAAAGAAAAAACCTGAGTTCAACAAATGGATTGATGAAAATTACATGGTCGTTGGTCGAGCTTATTTCTACAAAAGAAATTATTACAAGGCGGCAGATGTGTTTCAATATGTCAACAGAAAATTCAAAAAGCCAGAGATCAATTTAACGACGAACACGTGGTTGGCCCGCGCATATATTGCGCAGGAAGAATACGGTAAAGCCACGCAGGCATTGATTCGTGCGGAAAACGACATAGACAAGGAAGAGATCAGCAAAGAACTCAAAGCGGATTATCACCTGGTATATGCTGATGTGCTCCTTCATCAGAAAAAACTCAACAAGGCCGCAGAAGAGCTTGAGAAGGGAATTCGCTTTATCAGTAAGAAGAAGAACAGAGCAAGACCCAATTTCATTTTAGCACAGATATACCAGGAACTTGATAGAAGCAGTGATGCACTCACTCGTTATGAAGCGGCCATTCATTCTCGACCTGTTTATGAACTTGAATTCCATGCGCGCATTAACAAGGCGCTTTCATACAGCAGAACAGGCGGAACATCGGCCCAGATCCAAAAGGAATTGTTCAAAATGCTGAAGGATGAAAAGAACGCGGACTACCTGGATCAGATCTTCTATGCTCTTGGAGATATTGCATGGGAAGAGCAGCGCAGAACTGATGCTGTGGAGTTCTATGAGAAGTCACTTGCAGCAAATAAGGACAACCCGAAACAAAAAGCAAAGGCATTTTTGCGCCTCGCGGATCTCTACTTCGACGATAGAAAATACGAGCCGGCTCAGCGTTATTACGACAGCACACTCACAACGATTGATGCAACCCACGATCGATTTGCTATCATCAAATTGAGGGCGGAAAGCCTTACTGAGCTTGTTGCCAATCTCAACGCCATTGAATTAAACGATAGCCTCAGCGAATTATGTAATCTTACACCTCAAGAGCGCGTGAAGAAACTGGAAACACTTGCAGAAAATCTTGCGCGTGATAAAGAAAATCAGCGTCAGGCAGATTTGATACGCGAAGAAGAAGCGCGCTTGAATGCATCGTCATCGGGCATTACCGGTTCATTCTGGGCATACAATGAAAGCCTTAAGGAGATAGGAAAGCAAAATTTTACCGGCTCATGGGGAGACAGGCCACTCAAGGACAACTGGCGCCTGCAGTCAAAACTTGCAGGTTCGTTCGGTCCCGGTGAAGAAGCTGATAATCTCGGTACTGCTTCAAATCCCGATAGCACCCATTCGGAGGTTGACGAAAAATACAAATCAAAATCGGCAGATGAATTACTAGCTGAATTGCCTTGTGATAATGCTTCAAAAATGCTGGGCATCAAAAAGGACGCAGCCGAGGGATATTATAACGCAGGTGTGATCTACAAAGAAAAACTCAACGACATAGATAACGCCGTAAGTACCTGGGAAGAGTTGCTTGCCAACATGGATGACAGCGATTTTCATCCCACGACATACTATCAACTTTTCCGTACCTGGCTTGCAAAAGAAACAAGCAAGGGATACATCAAAAATCCATTTTGCGAAACGTGCAATTCTAAATATTGGGGTGATCAGGTCAAAGAACGCTATCCCGGAACGGATTGGGCAATGTTGGTTGACAACCCCAATTTCCTGGAAATTCAGGATATGAAAAATGCGCAAGAAAACGAGGCGTATCAATTGGCCTATGCTTTATACGCTCAACGAAACTATCTGGCGTCGAAGACTTTTTGCGATAGCATCATCAACTCAGAGCTTGGGAATCACCTGCTCTGCAAGTACAAACTACTGCGCGCCATCAACGTTGGATACAGCGATGCGCCTTATGGCGTGAAGGTGAATTATCAGAATGAATTGAACAGTTTGATATTGACATGCGCCGGAACGGATGAAGCGAAAAGAGCGCAGGAGTTGGTGACGGCCAGCAACAGCAACGGTTCATCCTCTGACGTTCCCAATGAGATAAAAACGGATGAAAGCACAGGAAAGGACAATCAGGTAAATCCCGATAGCACGCAAAAAACGGGAGATCCTGTTCTTGATGAAGGGCCCTATAAATTCGATGCCGGTGCCGAACATTATTTCGCCATTATCATTCCTGTGCAGGGATCTGATATCAACAAATCAAAAACTTCCGTTGCAGACTTCAATTCTTCATTCTTCAATTCTCAGCAATTGAAAGTGACCAACAATCTGCTGGATAAAAACAGTCATCTCATATTGATCAAATCTTTCAAGAAGATGGATGAGGCTACCGTTTATGTGGATGCTTTCAAAGTAGATAAAGATCAACTCAAGGAGATAAATTCATCCGGGTATCGCTCGTTTCTCATTTCAAAACAGAATTATATAACTTTGTTCAAGAACAAAGACATCGATCAGTACATAGATTTCTACATGTTGCACTATCAATAAACTCAAATGTTTTCTAATAAAAAAAAATCTATGGCAAAAAACATCGAAGCTGTACCCGATATGGGGATTAACCGCATCGTTGAAGGAACGAGTATCGAAGGTGATATCCGCTGCGAAAGCAATATTCGTATAGACGGTTCATTCGTTGGAAATCTCACCACAAAAGGAAGATTGGTGGTTGGACCTGCCGGTAAAGTTGAGGGTACTGTTCACTGCCAGAATGCGGAGATTGATGGACTTGTCAAAGGAAAACTTTATGTGCAACAATTGCTGTCTCTCAAAGGAACTGCGAAAGTGGAGGGAGACATCTTTACGGACAAACTCGCTATCGAACCCGGATCTTCATTCACAGGTGCATGCAACATGGGCGCTAAAGTGAAAGAGATGAAGAAAGAACACAACGAAAACATGACTGGAAATGCCAACGCCGGAAAAACAGGAACACACGCAACGGCCTCGGCATAACAACTCATTCATCCGCTACAGCAGCATGGCCACGCAAATGGGT
>JAYTMF010000663.1:0-2555 GCA_043728755.1 Flavobacteriales bacterium | reverse complement strand
TTCACACGCTTAAAGTAAAGGACGTGAGACGCGAAACACGCGATTGTGTTTCAGTTGCATTTAGCGTTCCTGAAGAACTAAAAGAGAATTACAAATTCGTTCAAGGCCAATATCTCACTTTGCGGGAAACGATCAATGGAGAAGACTTACGCCGGTCCTATTCCATATGCAGCGGAATTAACGACAATGAATTGCGCGTGGCAGTGAAAGAAGTGAAGCAGGGAAAGTTTTCAACCTGGGTCAATCAAATTTTACAGCCGGGACACGAAATGCAGGTGATGACCCCGATGGGACAATTCACCACTCCATTAGATACGAATCAATCAAAAAATTATTTGCTGTTTGCTGCAGGAAGTGGCATCACACCGATCCTATCCATTGCAAAAAGTGTTTTGCAAACAGAACCACGAAGCGAAGTGACATTAATATTTGGCAACAGACTTTTTCTTACTATCATCTTTCGTGACGAATTAGAGAATCTGAAAGACAAATACCTTGGCAGATTTAGAGTATTTCACGTGTTGAGTGGTGAGCCAAACGAGGTGGAACTTTTCACCGGAAGGCTGGACAAAAAAAAACTGGAAGGTTTTTGCAAGACATTTATTCAACTCGATAAATCTGACGAGATTTTTATTTGTGGTCCGGAACCAATGATCAAAGATGTCAGTGCATTTATGGCGGAACAAAACATTGCACCGGAAAAAATTCATTTTGAGCTTTTCGCCATACCGGGTGAATATGTACAGCAACCTTCAACAGTCATTGAAAGTGACACTCCGAAGGATAGCAGTAAAAAATGCGCTGTTACTGTGATGTTCGATGGTCAGGAGACTAATTTCTTCATGCCTATGGATGGCACACCCATACTTGATGCAGCCCAAAACAGTGGCATGGATATTCCATTTTCTTGCAAGGGTGGAATGTGCTGCACATGTCGTGCGCATTTGACAGAAGGCAGTGCTCGAATGAAAGTCAATTATGCACTTGAACCCGGTGAAGTGGAGATGGGCTATGTGCTCACTTGCCAAGCTGTTCCTACCACAGATAAAGTAACCGTGGATTACGACAGGCACTAGTCATTCCGCTGCAGGAATAGATTGCACTTTGTCTCTGTAATTCTTCTCGAGGATAAATCTTTGATTTATTTTGCATGAGTCATATGTCCGCTTGATCAATTTTGCTACTTTCGATTCTTTGTTTAACCTTAAAAACCAATTAGCATGCAAAAAATTCCAGGTATTTTGTTCATGGCGCTTATCACTATCAGCGTCATTTCTTGCACCAAAAATGAAGAGACAGTTAACCCTCAAGGCGGTATAGTACTTACAGGGGAACTCGTAGAAAGAACTGCACTCATTGATCTTCCTTTGGGCGATCCGTATACCAAAGAAAAGGTAGATGAACTGGTGAAAACTTCGATGGAAACTAAAGGTGTTTTCAAGTGGAATGACGAAGATTTTAAAATCACATGGAGTGCCATACAATACGGAGATCACAGCGTGGCAGTTGGATACAAACCAGCGAATGCCGGTAACATTGACGACATCATTCACAAAATTGACCTCAGTCGCGGAGCATGGAAAGAAGTTCATGATGGCATAATCAATCTAGTGATTCAAAGTCTTCGTGAAGGAAATCCCGAAGCTGCAGATATTGAAAATCTGATCATTGAAGATGACCCAACGCTTCCGATCATCACTTTCAAAATGACCGATAAGGCGACGCTCACAAAGTTGCGCAACCTTGAAAACGTCAGATACATCGAACCACTGGATTATTGGTATGGAGACAATGCCGCACGTTCCACATCCGGCTGCTCTGCTTCCTCCTATGGATTGAATGCTGAAGATTATTCGTCGACCACACCATCCTGTCTTTTGCCATGGAATTACAACAATGTAAATATTTCAGGATCATGGAACTCTCCGGCTGGTGCAGGAATCACTATCGGGGTGATCGATGCAGGACTAAGCTCTTCACAACCTTTACTGGGAAGTATGTTCAACGATGGTGACAGCAATGTTGGTCGCACAATTACAACTGACAAGACTTGGGGTAATTCAGCATACAGCACATGCACGCATGGCACAAGTATGAGCGGGCTGGCTGCTGGTCCTCGCAATGCGCAGGGAGCAACAACGGGTGTTGCCTATAAATCAAGCCTACACTTTATTAGAGGTTGCGAAGATGTCGTGTTAGACAAATCAAGTGAAAGAACAGGAGTAAAAAACGCATTGGTGAAAATGGGAGACAAGCCGGAAGTGAAAATCGTGAGCATGTCAATAGGTACTCCATTTTACAGCAGCGTGCTTGAAGATGGTGTGAACTACGCATACAACAAAGGGAAAATGCTGATGGCTGCGGCCGGAACATCTTTCGGCTGGACATCATGGTGGGGAGTTGTATATCCGGCAGCATTTTGGAAATGTATTGCTATAACCGGAGTTAAAGAAAATTACAATACCTGTTCATCTTGTCACGACGGATCGGCGGTTGATTTCACTATCACCATGGAGCGAAGCAACAATAGTTCTCGGAATTCGCTTTCGCTTCCG
>JAYTMF010000662.1:0-5162 GCA_043728755.1 Flavobacteriales bacterium | reverse complement strand
TCCATTTTTTGAGTTTAGCGAGAAATTCAGAAAACGTGAAGATGTTCATCACACTTTTGAAATTGTAAACGGTAAAAATCAGTGCCATCTCACCATTCACTTTTTCAAGGCCCTTGAGATTGGTGTGATTGTAGCCCCACTTTCTTTTGATGGTGCCGAAAATGTGCTCATTGATTTCTTGCCTTGTCCGGTATAGCGATTTGTTAGCCCTGTAGCGCGTAGTGTTTTCTTCCGCTGTTTCTGCAAACTCACTGCGCTCAATTTCTCTTCTCACATCGGCTTTGCCAGTGCGCAAATCCCTCACCGGACATTGCTTGTACCGATTTTACAAGTGTAATAGTCCAATCTTTGCTTCGACAGATTGAACTAAACACTTGTATCTATCGGCATTTACCACTGTATGATTTCTCAAACATTGGACTGTTTTATAAATCACATTGCTATAAGATGCATTTGAGCTTATTGTGCTAGTCTTCATAACCACTTTTAATGATAGTAGAAATGATTTTGAATTGTTGCTTTGCATAAAAGCATGGTTCGCTATGAGCAGGTATAATAATACCTGAACCTACTTTGAGATGATAATCCTTTTTGCCAATTCTGATGTCGGCTGCCCCGTCAATAACTTGAATGTAGTTGTCGAAAGGGATGATCCTTTCGCAAAACTCTTCACCTTCGCTGACTGACATAGCCGTTATGTTGCCCGTAGATTTTTTGAAGATGGTTCGACTCATCACCGCATTTGGCACATATTCCAAAACCTCCACAATGATGTGTTGATTCTCTTTTTCTAACTCGGTAATGTCGACGCGTTTACTCTTGCCGTTGCCGGTATTGTCATTTTTCATTCATGATACCCTATTGGATGCGAAGATGAGTCCAATATTGGTTTTTCTGTTGTAATAAGACACAAATGGATTGCATAATTTACAAATCCTCTAAACCTATTCTTCGACCGGCTTTCATCTCTTTGAAAAATGTCGGAGTCAATCCCGTGATTTTTTTGAATTGATTTGATAAATGTGCCGAACTACTGTAATGTAGTCTGTAGGCAATTTCCTTGATGGAAAGTTCGTCGTAAAGAAGTAACTCCTTTACCTTTTCAATTTTATGAAGAATGATGTAATGTTCAATGGTGATGCCTTTTGTTTTCGAAAAAATGTTTGACATGGTATTGTAATCCATGTGCAATTTCTCACTTAGGAATTCCGAAAAGTTGGTTCGTGGAAATTCGTCGGCATAGTGAACCAGTTCTACGACCACATTTTTTATTTTTTCAATCAATATGGCCTTTTTGTCGTCCATGAGTTCCAGCCCCGATACATGCAAAGCTTGTTTTAGCTGGTCATGCTCTATTGGGGAAAGTGCTTCTGAAATTTCTACTTCACCTAATTCTACAACAGAATATTTCAGTCCCAATTTGTCCAATTCTGACTTGACCATCATCTTGCATCGCAAGCTCACCATATTTTGAATGAAAATCCTCATTTAGCGGTTTTAGTTAGACAAATATTTTTTTTTTTTATATTTCCTAACATCTGTACAAAACATTTTCATGAGGTAGTATAAAAAAGGAGTTGGTTCAGAACGAATCCGGTATGTTTGAGCTGCAAGACAAAACCAACTCAGGGATAAAGATCACACTATTCACTCAGATTCTCCAAATCATCCGTAGAGATTCTGTTAAAAAACGCGTTTCAAAGTATAAATCAATTAATACCAATGTGATTTATAAAACATGCCAATGTTTGAGAAATCATACAGTGGTATTTGCCGATTGGAAAAGTATTTTGTTCAATCTTGCGAATCAAAGATTGGACTATTACACTTGTTCGATCCGTATAAGAATTGCAAAAGGAATGACTCCTGGACACACTTTGTAAAAATGCTTTTTTTGTCATTTCTCCAAATCAAATAGCCTGAATGAAGTTTGCTATGATGTGCGATCGGCCATTAGCGACCTCAAGCATTTGGGTGTAGTGTCCTATTTTTTCGCACGCACTCGCAGCTGTTCATCAATAATCATTGCCTCGTATATATACGCCTTGAGAATTTCTATGTCGATCTCTTTCAAGCTAAGAAAGTCGCGATAGAAAATCTGCTTGCGATTTCCTCGATCCAGATAGCCGATTTCATCCGACATCAAATGACCTTGAATGAAACCAAAACGCACACCTTGATAGCTTTTCTTTTTTCCCCACAACACAGCAGCAGGCCAGATAAAGCACAAACTGCGATGACGACTATAGAAAGGAACATTGAAGGACAATTTTTCAGTGAGATCCGGTATACAACTGAAAACGATTTGACGCAAAGCTTTGACAATATTCAATTCATCATCAGGTAGAAATGCTAAAAAGTCGTCTACCGATTCAAATGACACATTCTGCATTTTCAACTTTGGACGATCGGGATACTTCTTGCTCATCTCTTTAATTCATCAATCGTTACGACAATTAAATGGCGTGATAATCGTGCTTACCGGTGGTCCAACCTTCCCTGCTCAATAATTTTTTACCTGAATCAATCGCGCCTTCTTCGATCTGTGTTCCCATAGAATCATTCCATCTGTTGAGATAGCCAAACAGCGCAACCACTCCCAGTATCTCCACCACTTCACCATCATCCCAATGCTTTCGAAGATTTTCTGAGATTGAATCATTCACTCCATTTGGAATGATCGAAGCAGACAACGCAAAATCAAGTGCTGCTCTCTCGCTTTCCGAAAAGGAGGGATGCGTTTTGTATTCCCAGATGTGATCCAATTGCTCTTGCGATGCACCATATCGTTCTGCAGCGCGAATCGTATGCGCCTGGCAGTAGCGACAGCCGGCCTGCAGACTGCTGATATATCCAATCATCCGTTTCAATGCATTGGTAACTCGCCCATGATTTTCCATCACTGCCTTATTCATTTCAATAAATGCCAGCGCGATCCGCGGACGGATATGCATCGTCTTCACGCTATTTGGACAAAACCCCAAGGTCTCATTATAAAATTCTATGAGTTTTTGAAGTTCCGGATTCTCTATGGCTGTTTGAGGAAATACAAGCGGTCTCTTCATTGAGTTAAAATTGGTGCATCATCAGATAATTATGGATTGACAATAGGCGAATGTAATGTGTCATCAGAATAATTATTCCTTCCATTGTACTCCGTTAATTCTGATGAAAGCGTACACCGGCGCCTAGCATAGGAGCCTTAATACCGATTGAACAAGTGTTTAGTCCAATCCTTGCTTCGCCAGATTGAACTAAACACTTGTATCCATCGGCATTTACCACTGTATGATTTATAAAACATGCCAATGTTTGAGAAATCACATTGGTATAATTTGTGGCCGATTCGGAAACATATACACTTCACAAAATGGATACAAGGGTGACAAATTATCCGGCACGTGCGTGTACGCAGCAGCTGTGATGCCCTATGGTTTAAGAATAAAAATCGAAAGAGCGAATTAACGCTAAAGGGCACTTCTACCTAGCGGATTGCAATACACTGCCACCGCTTCAATTTTTTTAGAAACGCTTTAAGACTTTGGAATTGAAACAATAGTGAATATTCTTTGAAACGCGCGCAAACCATTTGAACTCGATATGAGTTACTTTGGTAGCGAAATTTACAAAACCTAATCGCTGGAAAATCGGAGCGGAAATATTTTTTATCGACTCTTTGCGGCATGTGTTGCATGTCTCATTCCGTTAGTCGTGTTCTCCACTCACGTTGTTGGCGGCGAGATTTTTTACACATACCTCGGCAACAACAATTATGAAATCACGCTGAAAGTTTATCGGGATTGTGGACCTACCAATACTCAGGGAACCGGTTTCGACGCGCCTGCTGCACTTGGCGTTTTTATGACGTCGAATGGGACCATGGTCAACGGTAATTTTTCAATGTCACTGTCTAGTGCTGTTGTATCCTTCGTTCCCATAGAACTCGAGAATCCATGCTTCATACTGCCTCCCGACGTATGCGTGGAAAGAGCCGTTTATGTAGAGAGCATCTACCTTCCTCCTATCGCCGGTGGATATACGCTGGTTTATGCACGCTGCTGTCGCAATCCTTCCATCGATAATCTTATCTCTCCTCAAACACAAGGCGCAACCTTCACATCGCATATTCCGGGAACTGAACTTTCCGGTCAGAATTCTGCCGCACGATTTACCAATTTTCCTCCTGTGGCTCTATGCCTCAATGCGGAGTTTTACTTCGATCACAGCGCCACCGATCCTGATTCCGATTCTTTGTCCTATGAATTTTGTGCGCCGCTTCTGGGAGGAACTGCCGCCAATCCCGCACCCGATCCACCGCAGGGACCGCCGTTTCAATCGCTGAATTATGCTGCCGGGTTTTCTTCAAGTTATCCCATTGCCAGCAATCCTGCCTTTGTTATTAATGCAAACACTGGTTACATCACCGGATTTGCCACCGAATTAGGACAATATGTAATTGGAATATGTGTAAGTGAGTACCGCGATGGTTTACTGATCAACACAACCAATCGCGATTTTCAGTTCAATGTGACGATGTGCGATCCAAACATTGTCGCCACGATTCCCTCTCAGACTGATTTTTGCACCGGGCTCACACTGCAATTCAGCAATCAAAGTACAAATGCGACGTCGTTTCATTGGGATTTTGGGGTGGCTGGAATAGATAGTGATACAAGTCACATATCAAGTCCTGAATTCACATATTCAAGCAGTGGTGTGTATAATGTGATGCTGATCGCCAATCCGGGTTGGCCATGCGCTGACACCGCCATCACCACCTTCACTTCACTACCGGTGATATCCCCTCAAATAGTGGTTGGTCAGTATGAATGCATGAACAATCTGGACACCTATGATTTTTCAATGACAGGCACCGTTTCGCCGAATGCAACGTATGCGTGGAATTTCGGCGCTGACTCGCAACCAACTTCTTCTTCATTGGCCAATCCTTCGAATATCATCATGAATTCCGAGGCTTTGCAAATGAATGTTACTTTAAGTGTTCAGGACAATGGCTGCGTCGAGGCCGATACCACTGCCTTAAATAATCCTGCCGATCCTGTTTCCGGCATTACTCCGCAAACTACTTTCTGCGACGGATTTCAATTCCCATTTCAAAACACGGCAGAAAATGCCATCAGTTATTTATGGGACTTTGGTCT
>JAYTMF010000661.1:0-2409 GCA_043728755.1 Flavobacteriales bacterium | reverse complement strand
TTTGAATTTATTTACTCTTCGCAAACTTGAAAAGTGAACGACTGGTATGGCGGACTTCCGGTATACGTGAAACCTGGTTTGATGGCATAGTATCTCAGTGTTTTGAAATCGAAGTCCACGGGTACAATACCATTGAAGAAATCTTCAGGCAAAACGGTGAGTCTGAAAAAACCGGGATGCCCTGAAACGGGTTTCATTTTCAATGCCGGTGTAGAACTGGCCAACTCCGGCGTTGTGTAATTGTAGCCAACAAAAGTGCTTTGTTGCGCCCTTAGAAACAAGTAGCAATCATCCTCCGGACCAATGTTTTGAAGCGCAGGATTCGTCTCCTGGTTATTGTCATAAGTGATGGAAAGGAAGTCATTTGTTTTTGCCAATTCAGGAAATGAGCAATACAATTCATCGCAAAGTCTTGGAATCACATTTACATGTAAGTCTTCCGTTTTTGCCTCACCGGGAAATTCTCCGGCATATGCGTTACCGTCGAGCATTTTTGCTAAACAGGAAATTCCAAGGGAGAAAAATTGTGTAGCATCAACGCCATAGAATGAGGTGGGTTTGAATCTGAGGCTGTAAAGCTTGTCACTCACCTTTGTCATTTTAAGTGCAGGGTTCGAACCATTCCACGCTCCATTGCCAACAATTGGTTCAGCAGGTTGCCATGACCACAGGTAAACGTCGTCGTCAGGATGCGCATTGAGTCGAGCATTCATCCCCGAATTCTGTACGCCATCTGTTGTTTGGGCTATATTAATAAATAGCGTAATGGTGTCGTTTTTACCTGTAGGTGAAGGTAGAATGTAAGCTGCTTGTGCAAATGCGTCAGCACTGAACAAACAGATTATCGATATAAAAAGAAGCTGCTTTTTCATATTGTTATTGTGTCACTCTGTTGAAAATAAATCTATAGATCGCTGTTGTGGTGGATTCGCCTGTCGTATCATGACACTGGTTCTCCAATTCGATGCTGAGCATATTGTCTGTAGGTCTGATTACACTTCCCAATTTAAGTTCCAACGTATCCGTGGTGTTATACAAGTACAGCCATGTTGGATAATTCTCATTGTCAAATGACCATGTGCCCCCTGTGCCGAAATAATTTTTTCCCGGACCTGGTGTCACGGTGTACGATCTGTCTGTTTTTGAGAATTGAAGATGGTAAGGTGTTACTCCCTCAACGATATAGAATTCGCTCAGGTCGCGTTCTTCTTTAATGGGGTTGTTGGGATCTTGCTGTACGAATGTCGCCATTTCCCAAATACCGTCCATGCCGGCTATCTTATCGGTAGGATCACCCAAAGAACCTTTCAAATCAGGCTTGCACGATGCGAAGACCAAACTCAAACTTGCAATTGCGAAAAGTATTTTTTTCATCTCTCTGCTTTATAGTATTCAAAATTACTGACAACCACCTTCAGGATTCAATTGAAATCCGATCACCGTTGATTCTGCATTTGGAAATTGAATTGCCATTCCAGGGCAGTCATAAGGTGCGTTGCGGATGATGATGTTTTCTCCCCTCGTTCCTCTTCGTCGCAATTGATCCAGGTATTTTCCTTCTCCGATGGTCTCTATTCTATACTCAACGCGTGCCGCATTGATGATGTCTGTGGCTGTACTCCCTGAATTCAATTCACTTCCCGGTCCATAAGCGCGCAATCGGATTTCATTGACATCACTAATCGCTGCCGACAAATCAGATCCAAGTTCCGCCAATGCTTCAGCACGTATGAGTTTTAATTCTGTCAAATGAACAATAGGTACACTGAATAGATTGCTCTCGGAAACTTTGAGTAGAAATCCGCGGTTGTTCTCGATTTCGATCCATGCGGTTTTCCTTTGATCTGCAGGATTCAGCCCGATGAAGTCCAGAAAATTCTGACTCAGCATCAGTTCTGCAATGCCATTATTCTTAAGGTAATAGCTTACGAAAGTTCCGCATCTTCTGTCTTGAACCGTATCGACACCTGAAAGATAAAACTTCGAAGAAGTACCAAAAACAGATTCACTAATGGCGTTCATTTCAAAAGTGATGGTTGGAAATCTATCATGATTCGCAAGCATATTGAACTGTCCTGAATTGATCACTTCATTGCAATATGTAACTGTATTGCCAAAGTCATTCATCAGGAAGTAAATATTTGCAAGCACTCCAGCGGCGGCATATTTTGAAGCATAGATATCATTCGTTTCAGGAAGATTGTCGTGCGCAAAAAGAATATCGGCAAGGACGAAATCATATACTTCTTTCACGGAGCTCCGCAGCAAAGGATCGGCTGTCGCTCTATTTCTGATCGGCACACCCGGATGCGCATTCCCGGCAGTATGTCCATAAGGTTGCGCCCAAAGTTTACAGGCTGATAAATGGCAGTATCCGCGAAGAAAGCGTGCCTCTGCGATCAATCGCTC
>JAYTMF010000660.1:0-1741 GCA_043728755.1 Flavobacteriales bacterium | reverse complement strand
GTAGATATCATCACGGGAACTCTTGGCAAAGCACTAGGTGGCGCAATGGGTGGTTTTACATCAGGTAGAAAGGAAATAGTTGATCTGCTCAGACAAAGATCTCGTCCGTATCTGTTTTCAAATTCTCTGGCTCCTTCCATCGTTGGTGCAAGCATTGCTGTATTTGATCTGTTGAGTAAAAACACTGAATTGCGCGATAAACTCGAAAAGAATATTCTCCAGTTCAAAAAGGGCATTCGTGCAGCCGGATTTGATATCAAAGACGGCGACTCAGCCATTGTTCCGGTAATGCTTTATGATGCAAAACTTTCTCAAACTTTTGCTGATAAGCTATTGAAAGAAGGCATCTATGTGATCGGTTTTTTCTTTCCTGTTGTTCCTAAAGAACAGGCGCGAATTCGTGTGCAACTTTCTGCTGCCCATGAACCGGAACATATCGAAAAAGCCATTGCCGCTTTCACCACAGTTGGCAAAGAATTGGGCGTACTGAAGTAGTTCGTTGCAATGAATGACAACTCCAATTCTTTGGACAAGAAGAAATACTTCATCATCGGTCAGGGTCTTGCTGGTAGCGTTCTGGCACTGCTGATGATCGATGCAGAAATGGATGTCACTGTGCTCGATGATGGTCATCTCTCTTCCTCAAGTATGGTCGCTGCCGGAATGTGGAATCCTGTCACATTTAAAAAATTGAATGAAAGTTGGTTGGCCTCTCAGGTGGTTCCAATGGCGGATAATATTTATTCCCGCCTCGAAGAAAAATTCAATACATCGTTTTATCATCCAACGGAACTCGTTCGAATATTTGCAGATGCGCACACTTCCAATGACTGGGATGAACGAAGTGTTCACCCGGAATTATCATCGTTCCTTTCCGATGATCAGGATGAAGTGGTTGCACAGCAGATTCATCAGCCTTATGGCCATGGAGTTGTTCATCACGCAGGTTGGATGGATGTTCCCGGATTCGTGCAATGCGTGAAATCATTTTTGCTCGAGCAAAAAAAACTAATTGTGGAGAAGGTCACAGAAGAGAGGATACTAGCTTTATCCGCGGACGAAAATTGTATCATCATCTATTGTACCGGATGGAAGTCACTCGTGCAATATGGATTTGACTGGTTGCCCATGATCCCGAATAAGGGCGAAGTGCTTACGATCAAGTCTGAAAATCTGCAGGTGAAACGCATGATGAACTTCGGTAAATTTTTAATACCACTAGGCAACAATTTGTTTCGACTCGGTGCTACTTACGAATTGAGTCAGACTGATTTACGACCAACGGATGCAGGCAAATCAGAACTGTTGAATCAATTGTGTGATGTATATCCTGAGCCTGTGGATGTGATGCATCACCAAGTGGGCTATCGGCCAACTATGCCCGACAGAAGACCTGTTTTGGGATTTCATCCGGAGAATCCGAAATATGCAATCTTCAATGGTTTCGGTTCTAAAGGTGTAATGCTGATTCCTTTTTTCGCTGATCACTTCATTCAAGTTCTTCAAGGTGAAAATGTGCTTATGAAAGATGTCGATGTCAAGCGTTATTGGAATAAAGTTATTCCCTCCGTTCTTCCTCTCATTGCCGGTTTCAAAGAGAAACATAACGCCGCAGATGGTGGTTTTTAATAATTTATACTCATGTAATTTCTCAAACATTGGCATGTTTGAGAAATCACATTGGTAAATGCCGATGGATACAAGTGTTTAGTTCAATTTGGTGAAGCAAAGATTGGATTAT
>JAYTMF010000659.1:0-4018 GCA_043728755.1 Flavobacteriales bacterium | reverse complement strand
AGAAAGCTGCTGCTGCTCCGAAGAAAGTTGCTACTAAGAAGAAAGCATAATTTGCTCATTACTCTTAGTCTCGTAAAAGAACCTAAAAAGTCCTGCATTCTTGCAGGACTTTTTGTTTACCGGCTATTCGTCCTATTCAAACTGAGTTTGAAGACAACCACTTTGAAGCACCCAAGTTCAATTTCTAAATGCGCATATCAACCTATCGGATATGAATTCAATCGGATAATAACACCGATTGGAGAAGTGTAATAGTCCAATTTTTGCTTCACCAGATTGAACTAAACACTTGTATCCATCGGCATTTACCACTGCATGATTTCTCAAACATTGGCCTGTTTTATAAATCACATTGGAATAATTTGAAACAAGACCTCGACAGAAGGATCTGATTTGAAACATCAAGACAATAAGAAAAATATTCGAAAGCGGGTGAATCGAATCTGTTCAACAAACGCTATTCTATACACACCAAGAAAGGGACAAAAAATTTTACTTCCAGGTAAGCGTCATATAAATGGCTAAGTGATCACTATAACCACCTTTATAATCCTCGCCCATGAATGTCCTGTTAGGTCTTTGTACACCTTCTTTGTCTTTGAACATGATTAAATCATCTCGAAAAATATATGCCGAACTCTCAGATGCTGACCATCCATTTCGGGCATTGAGTAAAAACTTGCTCCCAATAAACTGATCCAATGCACCCCATTCATTTTTGTAGTAGTAACTACCCTGACCAGCCTTGTGATCATCGTACATGTAATTGAACAATCTACTCTCCTTTGTCACACCGGCGCCAAGTACGGTCGCAATACTTTTATCCGTAGGATAGTCGTTGAAGTCTCCCATGATCAAGATCTTCGCGTTCTTGTCAGACTTTTCGATTTTGGTGATTAGTGACTCAAGCACATTCGCGACAGCAATTCTGTTGGGTTCGGACTCCGCTTGTCCTCCTCTCCGACTTGGCCAGTGGTTCACGAAAAGATGAATGAACTCATGATTTGCTTTCAACTTTACGTAGAGTATATCCCGTGTATGAATATTTTTCGGATCCGGAAGATTTATTGTGGTGTAGTTAAAATACTCCACGCTTACTTTTGAGCTATCATAAAAAGCTGCGACATCAATTCCTCTCTCATCCGGGCTATCTTTATGAATGATCGCATAGTGTTTCCCTGAAACTTTCGACTGGTTTCTCAGATCCTCCAATACTTTTCTGTTTTCAACTTCACACATTCCGATGAATGCAGGAAGATCACCAGGCAAGGCATCGATGACATCCGAAAGTTGACTCAACTTCAATTTATACCTTTCATTATCCCATTTTAATTTTCCACCAGGGGTAAAGTCTTCGTCATTCTTCTGAGGATCATCCTCAATATCAAATAAATTTTCGAGGTTGTAAAACGCAACATTCATTTGTGGTAAAGAACCTTTGGTTGAACTGTTACCCGTGTCGGTATTTGTAACATGCTCGCATGACGCGTTGCTCAGCAATACGATTGAGAGCGCACATCCAACAAACAACAACATTCTACTTCCGAAATTTTTCATGGCCGAAAGATGCAATGAAAAGACGAACTTAATGGCATGGGCAAAATAATATATATGGAAAAACATCCGTCCCCATCTCATTTGAGGATGCTGGTAACTTTCCTACACAATAACCGTATGAAAACACCACAGTTCACTCCAATGAAAAAAAATCAATTCTATCTCGTGACGTTTTTCGTGATCACCGGTGCCTTCAATTTGGTAGCGCAAACTGAGAAACATGTTATTCACCTTAACTCTATGATGCAAGTTTCTGCGGAACATAAGGCCAGCTATAAACTTGTATTGGATAAAAATGAAGAACAGACTTACGATGGATCCATCTATGATTACATGGATAAAAAAATCGCCTATGGCAAATACTTGAAAATAGGAAAATCTTATCACGAGGATGGTCACTTCGTCTATTACCATCCCAATGGCCAACTAGAAAGTGAAGGTGAGTTTGTAAAAGGGATAAAAGTGGGTAGCTGGAAACGATATGACAATCAAGGCAACAGAAAACACGACAGATATTATCCTGCAGAAAGTGCCGATCTAGTGCGTGCAGCCATGCGTCTTGAAAAAGATAATGACAACTAATACCGATTGGACAAGTGTGATAGTCCAATCTTTGCTTCGCCAGATTGAACTATCACACTTGTATACATCGGCATTTACCACTGTATTATTTCTCAAACATTGGCATGTTTTATAAATCACATTGGTATAATTAACTACACAGATAAAAGCAAATCCTGTACCTCGCGGCAAAACCACCGCCATCCATTTCAGGCAAAGTGTATTTGAGCCTACCTTTGGGCAGTTCATGAATTCACGACTGTCGAATAGTTTAAAATTTTCATTTGCGTTGCTCCTTGCAACGCTTTTTCATTTGTCATCATGTCACATTCAACACAACAGCGATTCCGAAGTTTTCCTCTACAATGAAAGCAATGGAATTACTTCACTTGATCCTGCTTTCTCTCGTGATATTGAAGTGATGTGGGCTACCAATCAACTATTCGATGGGCTTGTTGAACTTGACAGCGCCATGAATCTCATTCCTTGTATTGCGCATAGCTGGGAAATATCATCTGATGGTCTCCTTTATACTTTTCATCTTCGTGATTCAGTATTTTTTCATCCCAGCATTCATTTCATTGACACGACCGGAAGAAAAGTATTGGCTTCGGATTTTGTTTATAGTTTCAAAAGATTGCTTGATCAAAAATTAGCTTCGCCCGCAACGTGGATTTTTTCCAGTGTTGATCAGAAAAAAGAAGGGGGCTTCATTGCAATGGATGACACTACGCTGCTCGTTCATCTTAAAGAGCGCTTTCAACCCTTTTTGGGTTTGCTTTCGATGCAATACTGCAATGTGCTTCCTCGTGAAGTTGTAGAATTTTATAAAGATGATTTTCGCGAGCACCCAATTGGTTGCGGTCCATTTCAATTTGCATTCTGGTACGAAAATGTAGCGTTGGTTTTCCATCGCAATGAACGCTATTGGCAGAAGGATGACTTGGGCAACCGGCTTCCTTATTTAAAAGGTGTGAAGATCGATTTTGTAAAAGATATGTCCGTGGAATTTCAGGGCTTGCTTCAAGGCAGGTATGATTTTATGAGTGGCATTCATACATCGTTCAAAGATGAACTGCTGGATGCTGAAGGCAATCTGGTGGAAGCATATGCAAAGGACATTCGATTTCAAAAAACTCCATTTATAAAAACAGATTACTTGGGTATTCTCATGGATCCTGCAATGGATATCAATAAAGATTCACCATTGATGGACGTGCGGATACGCCAGGCCATTTCTTATGCAATCGATAAAAAATCAATGGTAAAGTACCTTCGGAATAACACGGTATACTCTGCTGAAAACGGCTTTGTTCCGCCAACACTGAACAAGGAAGGCGGCAATAAAACCTATTACACATATGATCCGATAAAGGCGGCAGAATTATTACGCGAGGCCGGTTATCCCGATGGCAATGGGCTTCCTGAATTCATTGTTTCCACAACCAGCGATTACACAGACTTGATCGAATTTATCCAACACCAACTCGAAAAAACTGGGATTCGTATTAAGGTGAATGTGCTACAGGGACCGGCACTCAGGGAACAATCCGCAAAGGGGCAACTTTCCATTTTCCGAAAATCCTGGTTGGCCGATTATGCAGATGCAGAAAATTTCCTTGCAGTATTTTACAGTGATAACTTTTGTCCCAAAGGACCTAATTATACGCACTACTCCAATCCGGAATATGATCGGCTATATGAAAAATCGAAAACGGAAACGGACAATCACCAAAGATTCAAGATGTATGCGGAGCTTAACGACCTGCTGATGAAAGACGCGCCGGTTATTCCACTTTATTATGATCAGGTCTCACACTTCGTGCGCACCAATATTACCGGCTTACAAACCAATCCTGTCAATATGCTTGACCTTCGCACCGTTAGAAAAAACGCTTTC
>JAYTMF010000658.1:0-1783 GCA_043728755.1 Flavobacteriales bacterium | reverse complement strand
GCAATTTATGGACGTGGAATAAGAATGCAAAAGGCGCAATTTGGGTAGCTTGCCACGCGGTTTCAGTCTTAGAAAATGTGGTAAATCCCACAAATTCGGCGCAAAAAATGAATTTTTTAAGTACACCTGCGCTCATTCTAAACAACAGTCACGCCGATGGCTCAATGCCTTACAGCTACAATTATCCGACCGACCCCGTGATGCAATTTATGGGCAATATTGATTTAGCGCAACAAAATGGGTCGGAACAAATTTATCTGCCCATCGGTGGTGGCAGTTGGCGAGCGGGTGCGAAAGTCGGCGTTTTTGACGCTACCCAAGCCGATGTGCCAAGTTCATCGGCTGGTCCTGCGGCGACCTTGGTGTACGGCTACGGTTTTGACGACCCGACACGCGGTAGAGTGATGTACGAAGGAGGTCACTCGCACAACAAAGGGACGGCGGATGATGTGTCGGCACAGCGCGCTTTTTTCAATTTTAGTTTGTTGACCGCCATCGAAAAAGCGATTATTCCTGCGCCGACAACAACCGTTGCACTCAATGACACGCTCTATTCTGGCACGCCTGAGGCATTCACTTTTACCTTACCCGCAGGCTCGAATCCTGCCTTGTTTCCTACTTTATGGTCATCAAGTTGCGGCGGCACATTTTCGCCAAATGCGACGCAACAAAACGTGATTTATACGCCGCCGATAGTTTCCACAACGACGCCGTGCTTGGTATCGGTTCAAATAACGGATTCATGCGGCAGAAAATTTTCGGCTGCGCGCAGTGTCACCATTTTATGCCCCGTTAGTGGGGCAATTTCGGCAACGAATATTGCTTGTAATGGCACTGCAACGGGCGCAATCAGCGTCTCGCCAACAAGCGGAACGGCTCCGTTTTCTTATAAATGGACACGCGGCACAGCATCGGGTAATGGCACAGGCACGACGCTTTCGGGATTAATTGCGGGGATTTACAACGTCACCATCACGTCGAACGAAGGCTGCATAAAGACATTTAGTCAAACTTTGACCGAAGGGGGACCCCTCAGTATAAATGCCGTTTTGACGCATATTTCGTGCAAAAATGCCGCAACGGGCGCGATAAATGCCACAGTTAGCGGTGGCACAACGCCTTATTCCTTCATTTGGAACGATGGGACAGCGACCGAAGACCGAGGCAGTCTCGCCGCAGGAACCTACAATCTGACCGTGACCGATGCCAAAAATTGCGTTCAATCGGCAGCTTTCACAATTACAGAACCCACGATTTTACCGCCGACGCAACCGACGGCAAATCTGACGCAACCGACGTGTTCAGTGCCACTTGGCAGTATCGAAATAACCGCACCGATGGCAACGGGTATGACGTATAGTATTGACGGTTTGACTTATTCAAACACGACGGGAACGTTCAACAATATACCGCCAAACACCTATAATTTGACGGCAAAAGACGTCAACGGCTGCATTTCGCCAAGCCTTTCGGCAACGATAAATGCGACGGTTGCCACGCCAAATGTGTCCGTCGTTCAACCCACTTGCACAGTGGCAACGGGCGAAATCACGGTCATTTCACCCGTCGGAACGGGCTTTAGTTACAGTCTTGACGGCGTAGATTTTTCAAATACAACGGGCATTTTTCCCAATTTGAGCATTACGATTTACAATGTTTTTGCAAAAAACAGCATTGGTTGCCTTTCATCCGCAACAGCCGTTAGCATCAACGCACCACTCGCCACGCCGACTGTCAGTAGCACGTTGCCGACTTGCGCGCAACTGGGAACAATTACGGTGAC
>JAYTMF010000657.1:0-2001 GCA_043728755.1 Flavobacteriales bacterium | reverse complement strand
ACGACTTTCAATTCCTGACAAAACATAAGTTCCGGTATCCGGATAAACCAAGGGATACATATTCTGCCAAGCCGCGAAACCGAGTAAAGTCGCCCCGATGAATACAGGGAAAAACTCTACCTGACGAAAACCGGAGAAGAATGACTTCAGATTTTTCATGGTAGCAATGATAGAATATATCCTGCGGATTTATCAATTGCTTGTTACAACAATTCATTGCTTTGACAGCACCATAGCCAAAAAATAAGCCCATGCAAGATTATACCCATGTGATTTATAAAACAGGCCAATGGTTGAGAAATCATACAGCGGTAAATGCCCATGGATACAAGTGTCTAGTTCAATCTGGCGAAGCAAAGATTGGACTATTACACTTGTCCAATCGGTATTATCGCATGGGCTTCGAAATATTTTCTATCGATTTCAACAGAATTCCTCGAATGCCATTTTCAAATTCTCTGCTATCATATCTGCTGTGCGCCCTTCGATGTGGTGACGCTCGATCATGTGCATCAACTTCCCGTCTTTGAACAACGCAATGCTCGGTGATGACGGAGGATAGGGCAACATATATTTTCTCGCGAGATCTACTGCTTCACGATCCACTCCCGCAAATGACGTCGTCAATTTTGCGGGTAATTTTGTTGAACCTGATATCGCTTTGCGAACTCCCGGTCTCATGCTTCCTGCAGCACATCCGCAAACGGAGTTGATTACTACGAGCACCGTGCCCACACTGTTTACCGCGCTGTCTACCGCTTCTGGTGTAAGTAATTCCTGAAATCCCACTTGAGCCAACTCTTGTCTCATGGGTGCTACTAATTCTGATGGATACATGTTATTTATTGATTTGTTGAATGAATGATTTTTGATCTTCGCGCGTACTTTGAGGTATTTGCGACTCGCTATTTGAGGGCAAAATGTGCTTTGCCTTTTTTTCGTCTTTTCCCCTGTCCAACTTTTCTCCGAACTTAAATTTTGTTGCCCGGTCCTATGAACTCTGAACTAGGAACTTCCTCCCCGCAAAGATCGTCATTCGAGCCTCGCCACCCTATTAATCTATGTTATACCAATGTGATTTATAAAACAGGCCAATGGTTGAGAAATCATATGTTGGTAAATGCCGATGGATACACGTGTTTAGTTCAATCTGGCGAAGCAAAGATTGGACTATTACACTTGTCCAATCGGTGTTAACCCTTCAATCTGCCAACAATGAATTCAAAAGGTCGCGAATCTGATCGCCGCTAGAAGGACGCGGTGCGTCAGCACTTACAATTTTTCCAGCCGCGTCGATGATGATAAAGCGCGGAATGGAATTGATCACAAAGGCTTTGCTCAAACTTTCTTCGAAGTTTTCGCTTTGTCGCAATTGTAATCCACTCATCTCTTCCTTCTCGATAAAACTTCTCCACGCATTGATATCCTTATCGGTAGAGACACTGATAAACTGAATGTTCTTGCCGCGATACTCTTGTTCGAGGCTGATGAGATATGGAATTTCGCGCTTACACGGTCCGCACCAAGTAGCCCATGCATCGATGTATATTACTTTTCCATGATAATCACTTATTCGGGAAATGTTTCCGACAACGTCATGAAAATAGGCTTGAGGCGCGAGCTTTCCGGCATGCAAATATTCATATTGCACTGCTGCTTTCTTGATGGCAGCGAGAAGCTTTGCATCCTTCAGGCAGGTGTCCAGTTTGGTTACAATCATAGTCAGGTCCATGATGCCCACATCGTTGATCAACTGAGGCATGATCTCACTGATACATACACTTTTGTTTTTCTCGGAAGATATTTTTTCACAGATTATGTCCATCTCCAATTCATAAAATCGCAATACGGATTTGTCTTTTCCTGCATAATATCTAATCGCTGCTTCTTGTGCCATGTAGTTCAATGCGAAGGCACGGAAGTAGAAATCATAAGTCATTTCTTCGTCATTCAGATTTTGCGATTGCAGATAGTGATCGATGTGCGCAGGGAATTGCGTGA
>JAYTMF010000656.1:0-1130 GCA_043728755.1 Flavobacteriales bacterium | reverse complement strand
ACCGAAAGACGCGGTTTTGAAAACGTACAAACGCCGCATTGAAAACTATCTCGGCAAAGATGCGATTACCTACGACCACATCGCCGATTTGCACGATTTGGGCTATTTGCCACTTGAAATTAAGGCAATTACTGAGGGGTCCCTCGTGCCGATGAAGGTGCCTGTTTTGACGATAAAGAACACAAAACCCGAATTCTTTTGGTTGACAAATATGTTGGAAACCGTTTTGAGTGCCGTGTTGTGGAAACCGATTACGTCGGCAACAACGGCGTTTCAATACCTCAAAACTTTTACGAAATACGCCCACGAAACGGTCGGAACGGATGACAATTTTATTGCATGGCAAGGACACGATTTTTCGTTTCGCGGTATGTCGGGCATCGAAGACGCGACGATGAGTGCCGCAGGGCATTTGCTGTCCTTCGCAGGGACGGACACGATTCCCGCGATTGATTTTTTGGAGCAATATTACAACGCCGATTCAGATGTGGAACTGATTGGCGGAAGCGTGGCGGCAACAGAACACAGCGTACTTTGCATGGGTACTAAAGAAGACGAAATGGGTACTTTTATCCGTTTAATGGCAGAAATTTATCCCGAAGGAATCATATCAATTGTATCCGATACTTGGGATTTTTGGCAAGTTATCACGGAATTTATGCCGAAATTGAAAGAAAAAATCCTAAAACGCAACGGCAAAGTCGTCATTCGTCCCGATAGTGGCGACCCTGTAAAAATCATCGTCGGCGACCCCGAAGCGGTGGTGGATTCGCCCGAATACAAAGGCGCGATTGCGTGTTTATGGGAAACTTTTGGCGGCACAATCACGCCACAAGGCTATAAATTGCTCGACCCGCACATCGGTTTGATTTACGGCGACAGCATCACAACGGCCCGTCAAGTGGCGATTTTGGAAGGCTTGAAACGCAAAGGTTTTGCGAGCTACAACGTCGTTTTGGGCATCGGTTCGTACACCTACGAATACGTCACCCGCGACACTTACGGCTTTGCGATGAAAGCCACTTACGGCGAAGTCAACGGCATCGGTCGCGCGATTTTCAAAGACCCAAAAACGGATGATGGCACTAAAAAATCAGCCAAAGGCTTAATGGCTGTACACCGCAATTCGA
>JAYTMF010000655.1:0-1116 GCA_043728755.1 Flavobacteriales bacterium | reverse complement strand
GTGCAACCTATTCTTGTGGACAGTGAAGGAAGAGAAATTGTAGGCAATGATGTGGAAGGTTATCTCTGTATAAAATTTCCATGGCCAGCAATGATCAGAACAACTTTCGGTGATCATGAAAGATGTCGCATCAACTATTTCGCGACATATAAAAATTTATACTTCACGGGTGATGGTGCGCGTCGTGATGAGCATGGTGTGTACCGTATCATCGGGCGCGTTGATGATGTGATTAACGTAAGCGGCCATCGTTTTGGCACCGCTGAAATTGAAAACGCCATCGATGAAAATGAAAAGGTGATTGAAAGCGCTGTGGTGGGTTACCCGCATGATATCAAAGGTCAGGGTATTTATGCTTACGTGATTCTTGGCAACATGGCTGACAGTTCGGACGAAACCCGCGCCGAAATTATTGAGACTGTTGCCGGAGAAATCGGACGCATAGCGAAGCCGGATAAAATTCAATTTGTTACCGGTCTTCCGAAAACGCGTTCAGGAAAAATCATGCGACGCATACTGAGAAAAGTGGCAGAGGGAGAAATTGCATCGCTCGGTGATACTTCGACACTTTTAGATCCGCTTGTCGTTGATGAGATTATTGCGGGGAGGTTGTAGGGCACATCAATGGAATTGCACAGGTTGTTCAACTCATGAATATTTTTCATGTGCGGTTAGGTTAAATACTTTTTGCTGTATCATTGATTCACTATTCTAAATTCTCCAAACCAATGAAAAATTTCACACCCCCCTACGTACACTTGCTTTTCAGGTGATGATTTTACTTAGTGTAAATATCACGGGTCAACAGCAGAGCGCTATTTTTGTAGAGGCCGCATCCTCTTCCGGAGTGCAGCAAATGTTTTACAAAAACAGTATTGTCAAAACAAATGGAAGTGACATCCTTACTTGTGGAGCGACTTTGAATGCCGCAGGGAATTACGACATCTTTCTCACAAAACACAATGCCTCAAATGTCCTTCAATGGAGCGCCCAGTATGCAGCGAGTTATGGAGGTAATGATTTCGCAGCCGATCTTGCCATCGATTCACAAGGAAATATTATCGTCACAGGTACCGTGCAGATGGGTGCTATTGATTTCGATGGTGTGACCATCAA
>JAYTMF010000654.1:0-2180 GCA_043728755.1 Flavobacteriales bacterium | reverse complement strand
GAGCGCACGTCCACCTGCGATTCGATGGTGATCTGAATGGTGCATTGAATTTTTTCGTCGATGTTCCATTGATCCTTCGACCATTTCCGGCTGTTCAGAAATTCAGTGATGTTCGCTTTCATTGTTGCGAACAATTCGGGTGGCGACATCACCTGTTGTGGCAACAGAATATTCACCGTGGCTTGCAATTCCTGCGCACGGATTACATTCACTGAAAACAACAAAACAAGAATGGGTATGAGACTTTTCATTTCGCTTTCAACCTCGAGATTTCATTTACAATATCAGCAGCCACTTTCGACTTGGGCTTCAACCCGAATTCCTGCTTTTTATTGCCCGGCCAAATTAGTGTGACTTTATTGGTATCTGTCCCAAAACCTGCGCCTTCATCGCGCAGCGAATTCAACACCACGAAATCAAAATTCTTCGACTCCAGTTTTTCGACAGCATTTCTTTCTTCGTTCTCTGTCTCCAAAGCAAAACCGACAAGAATCTGACCCGGTTTCTTTCTTTTGCCCAACGTGGCGGCAATATCGACTGTCACTTTCAAGGGAATGGACATTTCTGTTCCTTTCTTTTTGATCTTTTCTGCTGCGACATTTACTGGAGTATAATCCGCAACAGCCGCAGCCATCACGGCAATATCTACCGAATCAAAAACGCTGTTGCAGGCGTCGAACATTTCCGAGGCGGTGATCACGTTCACTTGCTCCACGCGGGGATTGGTGCTGACCTCCTTGATAGGTCCGGATATCAATATCACTTTCGCTCCTTGATTCGCCAGCTCATCGGCTATGGCTATGCCCATTTTTCCGGTAGAAAAATTACCGATGAATCGCACGGGGTCGATGCGTTCATACGTCGGACCTGCAGTTACCAATGCTGTCATTCCTGCCAATGGCAATGCGGGATAAAAAAAGTGAATCACTTCTTCAAGAATTTCTTCGGGCTCCCTCATGCGGCCTTTGCCGATCAATCCACTGGCGAGTTCGCCCTGTTTAGGTTCGAGGATGAGATGGCCAAATGATTTCAACTTCATCAGATTTTCCGCTGTACCCGGATGCGAATACATGTCGTGATCCATCGCCGGGGCGATCATCACCGGACAGCGAGCGCTCATATACACGGTCATCAAAAAATTGTCGCTTTGCGCATTGGCCATTTTGCTTAGCGTGCTGGAGGTAAGCGGGGCAATTAACATAAGATCAGCCCACAAGGCCAATTCCACGTGATTCGTCCAAGTGCCTGCGTCACGATTTTCGGTGAAGTCAGAGTGAACAGGATTTTTTGAAAGGGTAGAAAAACTAAGCGGAGTAACAAATTCAAGCGCACCGCTGGTCATCATCACGCGCACATCAGCTCCCGATTGCACGAGGAGTCGCACAAGGTAGACCGACTTGTAAGCAGCGATACTACCGGTGACACCCAACACTATTTTTTTCCCTTTCAGCAACACTATCAAATGTAATAAACAAGAAAAGATGGTACTGAGACCATCTTTCTACTATTCGCAAATGCAATAAATCAATTTTGTGGTTCTTCGGGGTAGCGGTAGTGAATAGCACCATCCACCAATTCCTGAACCGAAATGCTGTGCGCTTTTGGAAGGCGTTCGTAGTGACGGCTGATCTCTATCTGCTCGCGGTTTTCAAATACTTCCTCGAGGTTGTCGCTGTGGCTGCCGAATTCTTCCAATTTCTGTGAAAGTTCTTCCTTCATTTCGCGACTGATCTGGTTTGCACGTTTTGAAAGTAAAACAACCGTTTCGAAAAGATTGCCGTTCACCTTGTCGTACAACTCGTTTGTGTTGCGTGTAATGGTTGTCTTCGCTGCGTTTGTGTTTTTGTAATTGCTCATCTTTTTGTGATAAAAATGTTCTATTTCGAGGTAAGACTTTCTATTTGCTTCTGACTTTTCCTATAATATGTCTCGGCATCTTTCAGCCATTTGCTTTTCGGAAAAGCGGACGCGAATGTAAGGTAGTTTTCGCTTGCAAGCCTCATTCTTTCCAATTTCTTCTCCTCGATACTGCCCTCTGCGTATAGGTAGGAATTCATTACGACCAGGTATAACGCTTCTTCTTTGTACTTCGATTCGGGGTATTTCTTAATAAAATCCTTGAGCGCTGCTGATGCGGCTTTGTACTTGAGGGTTTTGGAATAGATCCTTGCGTTCTCGTA
>JAYTMF010000653.1:0-2676 GCA_043728755.1 Flavobacteriales bacterium | reverse complement strand
ACAGTTCTCGTTGCCGTAGGCGTTCCGTTATCTGTTGCAATGATGTTGACGGTGTTGTTGCCCACATTTGATGCACTGGCCACAAATTGTGCATTGCTGAGTACAGCCGCATTCACCATGCTTGTACCACTGTTGATTGGAGTAGCTGAAAATCCGGTACTACTCTGGTTGAACGTGATCGTCGTCGTTTGATTCGATTCCGGACTTGTGAATGCAAGATCGAAATTGAAAGTCTCACCTATACACATTCTGATCGTATCACATGCTTCGCCAATGACCTGTGGCGGCTGATTGATGTTGAAATTCGAAATGCTTGTATTGAACGAAATCACACGATTATCCAACCAATCTATACCATCTTGTTGGGCGAGAGTGACACCATAGGGACCATTGTATTGTGTGCTGTTGCAAAGATTGAATCGCCCAAAGGCATAGTGCTGATTTCCGGTAGCGCGATCGCAACCCACATTGGCAAGATTCGCTGTTGCCTGACAACCGCCATCGGCCCCACTGATCTGACTGTTGGCCCACTGCATGTCATAATAAGTAAACTGCACGTTGTTTCCTCCACCTATCACTGAACTGCCATCAGGTGTGAGTACCATTTGAAATGAATTCTTTTTGTCACTGCCGTTGGGCCAATAACCGACGTTGATATAATTCACATAAAGCGCTTGCGGAGTAACCAAATAATAAAGATCTCCTATTCCACCGAAGTCGAAGTCGCTCCAGAATCCGGCGATCTGATCGTATTGTTGATTGCTTTCAGCTGGTAATGGATCGGGAAAAGCAGATGGCGTGAAATCAAGATAGCCAGTACTTCCCAGGACGATCGTTCCCTTTGTGGTTAACACCACCTGATTGAATGTCTGACCAAAGTAGTTGAAGTTCCACCCCAGATTAATTGGAGCAGAATAGTTATCTGTGCTATTGCCGGCATTGCCTGGCCATTGAATCGTGTTAGGGTGAACATAGCTCGTGGTGGGTTGTATCCACGTGCAATGTGCTTCGCCAGCTGTCTGCAGCGACTTGGCCGTATCATTTCCCGGTTTGTGCAATTCCTTCCAGGTTGTCTTGATATCTATTACTCTTTCTGCATCGAAACGCGGATCATGCGTAAAACGAACCCAGTCTTCCTTTGACATCATTTGCAGAAATGTGGTATCGTACAGCTGTTCCAGTGTCATCTCTCTGGAATATCTCGCGTTGAAGGGTGCCCTATACTCTTCCTGAGATTGAATCACATTCGCTGTGAGTATCAAGCATAAAGTCGCAATAAAAAAATGTTTCATAAATAGTTATTGTAGCTAAAGTCAAATCGAAATTCTAAGCCGTGCCTCGGTATTTCGTCTTTTTTCCAAGGGTCGCAAATATAATTGGTGCAACTATCGGATTAACACCACATTTCCCATCTTTTTATGAATCTCCTGATTCCTGTCGATGGCGGAAATAAAGTATTGATATGTGCCCGACGGGCACACGTTACCATTGTTCTCGAGTCCCTCCCACATCACCGAACCATCACTCTGAAAAACAGTGATGCCGCGACTGTTCCTGATTTCGATATTCCTAAATCTCATTCCTTTAGATCCACTGCTTATATCAAACGTATCGTTCGAACCATCACCATTTGGTGTGAAAATGTTGGGGATCAATAATTTTCCAGGTTTGAAAACATTCAGCGTGTGCATACTGTTTTTAGTAGCGCCGTCACGATTTGTCACTGTCAGGGCAACCCCAAACTCTCCTTCATTTTCGTAGGTATGACTTGCCCATTTTCCTTCTGAGAATGTGCCGTCTCCGAAACTCCACTGATACTTAGCATCATCGTCCGACGATGTAAACGAGTAGCGCATTTCCTCAAGATCCATTGGTAAAACAGTAAAGCTACCTTTCAACTCCTGATGATAAGTGGTAATCGCAAGTGTGCTGTTTTGAAAGTCCGACGACATTGAGTCAGCCTTCTCAGTCAATGGTCTCTCTTGCGTATTTGTCGTCGGGGTTGATGATTTTATTGTGACCTGTGATGATTGAGTTGCTGATTTATCCGATTCCAAATCATTGCTTACCTTTTGTGCTGACAATTGGTTTTCTACTGTCGGTTTTTGTACGGTCACACCTTCCCCCTCCGTCCGGTTTTCCACATCAGTGGAAGACACTACAGCCGCCTTCTCATCTGACACAGGTGCCAACACCTCTGACTTTACTGTCGGTGGCACTGCGATCAGTTGCTCTGTTGTCTCCGAATTCCTCAAAACGTAAATGGCGGAAGAAACGACCACAGCCACGACCGCTAAAGCAGCGATCCATTTTATGGCAATGACCTTCACAGATCCGCCAACTAACGCGCCAGTAGCGCCAGGCATTTGCGATTGCACGGCATTCCACAACTCAGGTGAAACATCCGTTTCGAGATTACCGAGTTTTTGAGAAAAAATCTCTCTTATTTGTTCGTCAACGTTCTTCAATATTCCTTTCTAAAAAGATCAAATTCTTTTTCAACCAATTCTTGGCCTTGTGGAATTGCGTCTTGGAGGTACTTTCAGAAATTCCCATCGCTTCAGCTATTTCCTGGTGGCCATATCCTTCTATCGCAAACAAGTTGAACACCGTTCTGTAACCCGTTGGCATTTTCTCTATTAAGTTCAACAACGACGTCTCATTCATCTTGCTCAC
>JAYTMF010000652.1:0-2921 GCA_043728755.1 Flavobacteriales bacterium | reverse complement strand
TTTAAGATGCGGATCTCCCGCTTTATCATTGAAAAATGAAATCCCTGTATTCCAATTTGTGATCAGCGCTTGACCATCTTTCTTATTTAAAAATCCATCCGGCAACTCCAATTTAGATGCATCTGCGCTCAAACCAAAAGTGGAGTAGGGCACTGTTACCGATCGCCATTGCGTTCGTTGATTTCCGATCAGGCGATATGCACCGTTGAATTGGCCGGTCAATCCAGGATTCAAATTGAAGGGTGATTGATAGAATTGAGAAAAGTGTATGTCTTGCGCGATGGAATCGAAAGATGTATGAATCAGAGCGCAGGCAATTATGACGCGCATTGCATTCAAGAAAGTTGGCGATCTAATCGCATTCTTTATTCTGCATTGAAGGAAATACGATATGAGTTTTATGGAGTTCATATCATCTGATCAATGTGATATTTCCTTCTTCGAAGTAATCCAATCCACCGGCGCACGTGGCTTCCAGATAGTAAACATAAACATCAGGATCCAGATCGCGACCCTCGAATTTGCCATCCCATCCCAGTTCCAGTTTCGATGTTTCAAATATTTTTTCGCCCCAACGATCGAAAATGACGAAGTATAGTTTTGTGATATTGTTCCCCCTTACAAATAATTTTTCGTTCTTGTTGTCATGATTCGGAGTGAATGCATTGGGCACGTAAATGCTCGGTGGACCGCAAACAAAGTCAACGACCTTCAATGTAATTTGTGCCGAGGCAGAGCATTCTCCATCCATCGCCGTTACGGTATACGTGATGTCGTTTGGAGGAGTGGCTATTGGAAATTGTGTATGACTATTATTCAGTCCGGTGGGCGGTGTCCAGCTGTAATTCAATCCTGACGGCAGCACACTGAGTTGTGACGATTGACCTTGAACGATCACTAGCGGATTGGCATTCGCAGTGAGAGAGGATGGAGTGAGATCACTTACTGTCACCGTCACAGAATCGCTCGCGGTGCAATTGTCCGGCGATGTAGCAAAGACAGTGAACGTCGTTTCTGCCGAAACTACTGCAAGAATTAATGTGGTGTTTTGTCCGGAAATGATCAGATTTTCCGGTATCCATGAATAACTGAAATTCGGATTCGGAGCAAGCACAGACAACTGAACCGTGTCATCCACACATGTTGTAAAGTCGCCTTGAATCACTGTTTGAAAACTTACGAGATTCACAAACACTTGTGAAGTCATCGTGCAATTGTTGATTTGAATACGCACGTAATAAGTACTCGGTACAGCAACATTTACCACTATATCCGGATCGGAAGTATTGTCGTTGATCATATTCGAAAAATCAGCCAAATTGCTCCAGGTGATCGCTGCATCTGACGGGCTGAATGTCGCGTTGAGAGTTAGTGGAACATCGTCGCATAAAGTGGTGTCACCCGGAATTTGCAAGTTCAGGACAACCACATCAATAGATTGCAGATAGGTGTCGGTGCATCCGTCATGCTGTACTGTAAGTGTATAGTCAGTGTCAGTTCCATTTTGAAAAAGCGGATTGGGAACACTTGCATTACTGAGGAAATTTGTTGGCAACCAACTATAGTTGTATGTCGGATTTGGATTGGATGGTCCGATCAAAGTCGATTGCCCTGAACAAAGGAATATGTCATTCAATGTTGTATTGACAGGTTCAAGAATTGTGATCTGTTTGTACACTGTGTCGACGCTATTACATGTTGCATTGTGAGTAACAACAAGCATGATTGTAAAAGTGCCGGCTGTGTCATAAGTATGTTGTGGTGAAGGAAGATTGGATGTGCCGCTATCACCAAAATGCCATTCGTAAGTGGAGGCGTATGTACTCGCGTTGACGAATTGTATCGGTGTATTCACACAGGAGGTAGGTCCCACATTGAAATCAGCAATGGTGATAGGCAATTGAAAATCGAATTTGTACACGCCGTTATTGCAAGAGCTGTTGTTCACCGCCGACCATGCATTAGAAGGGAAGATGGGGAAGTCATCAAAGCCACCACAACCGGCACATACGCTTTGATATATGACGCCTTTACGGTCAAATCTGCTGGTGCCTCCATCCACATGTTCGCTGCTTGATCCACCGCCAAAAAAAGTACCGTACTCAAGTTGCGTCATGTTCTCATCAAATACCGCCATATAAAAATCTCCTGTTGTGCAACTGTTGTCAAATGCATCAGGTGTCGTCTGCATGTTATTCATCGAATGCAGATTTTGTCCGGGATTGAGTGGATTGCCAGTCACGGTGGTGATACCCCAACCCGATATGTAGATCCTATTGCAGTAGTCAACAAGAAAGGCCGCCGGCGAAAGATTGGGTTTACTGTCACCGGTTCCAAATACAGTCGACCAAATGACTGTGGTGAGCGACGCATTGAATTTGCTCAATAAGTTGCCGCTGCTTGGTGTCCCGTAGGTGGCATTGACGATCATGTCAGCATCTGCTGCAGTCGTTTGACCAAACACATACACAAGATCATCATTGTCAATTTCTATAAAATAGAGTTGATCATAAGCATTGCTTCCCCAAAATGTTGACGCCAACATTGACACTCCATTGGAACTGAATTTGGCGATATAACCATCGGCAATGCCGGTTGCAAATGTTGGCTGAACAGTGTTTGATGTTGTTGGAAAATTATTGGAATTCGTTCCTCCGCAGATATACAATTCTCCAAGACTATTGATGGTGATAGAAAATCCTGAATCATCAGATGAACCTCCGAGGTAGGTACTCCAAAGAATAGAATTCAATGTTGGATTTAGTTTCATCACAACAGCGTCCTGACTACCGGCATTCAGCGCTTGGTAAGCACTCGCGACAGGGAAGTTGTTGGAGAAGGTGGAGGAAACAATGAGGATGTTTTCATTGGCGTCAAGCGAAATCTCTCCACGAAATTCATCGGCATAGTTGTGTTTTAAT
>JAYTMF010000651.1:0-5696 GCA_043728755.1 Flavobacteriales bacterium | reverse complement strand
ATCACATTGGTATGAATTGTCACCTACCAATTGTTTTTGATGAGTTATTCAGTGATTTTATTACTAACGGGCTATGCTACGATCAATTCCAATGTGGCGTAATTTGATGCATACCAAATTCTTGATTCGCTGTATTTTCGACGTCAATACTTTTTTAGTGTCAAGATTGCAACATGCTTTTCATTCTACCGGAATTTCTTTGAATATAGCAATACGCATTGCCAATTTCGCCTGTGTACTATTCATTGTTGTGTTGTTAGTTGGTTGCTCCGACAGCGGAGCTTTATCGAAGAATAAGACTGTGTCAAATATTGTTTCCATCCGTTGTTCTAATGGAATGTATTTGTGCACTGATGTGGATCGGAATTATATGATTGCCGCTAATCGTAATCACGCAGCACTTTGGGAATCGTTTCAACTACGCAAAATTGATAGCACATTTATTGAAATTACTGCCTTTGATCAGTCGCCTATTCGTGTTGCAAGTGCAAAGGATAACATGCTTACATGCGAAAAGATCAGTTGTGATTCTTGTAGTTTCTTTAAAATGGAGAAGAGTTCGCCGGGTACTTTTTTTCTCAAAGATTTTAAGGACCGTTACGTTGCTGTCGATTCTAACAATTTATTGTATGCTAGTGAAGCCGATCCTTCTGGGGCGGCAAGCTTTCGATTGGTTTCGCGTGATGATGATTCACATTTGAATTTCTCAAGGATTCAACTGTTACCATTGTTTACGGGTGCTTTACTGCTCTTGATCGCTGTGCTTTTATTTCTTTCAAAGGAGAACAAAAGTTGGAGCATATTTTTCCTCGTCGCAGGTAGTCTTTCATTAAGATTGTTTGGAATGCTTCTCAATCAACACCTAAATGTGTGGGATGAGCAGTTTCATGCGCTAGTTGCAAAGAATATGATGTCAGCGCCTTTTGAGCCGATGCTCTATAAGAACCTATTGCTGCCTGCCTTTGATTCGGATTGGACGATGGGCCACATCTGGTTACACAAGCAACCATTGTTCTTGTGGCAAATGGCCTTGAGCATGAAAATATTTGGCGTAAATGTAATTGCGCTGAGACTACCCAGTTTGTTAATGTCAACTGCTGTTACATATCTTATTTATAGAATCGGATCTGTAACAATTAATAAATCGGCCGGCTTTTATGGAGCGTTGCTCTTCGCATTTTCCAATTTTGCAATTGGGTTGGCATCGGGGGCTTATCATACAGATCACAATGACACAGCGTTTCTTTTTTATGTATGCATCAGTGTTTGGGCATGGATGGAATATGAGATTGCAGCTCCTCATAAAAAAATGCGCTATGTGTTGCTCATAGGATTGCTTGCAGGTTGTGCTGTGCTGGTGAAGTGGTTGCCGGGATTGCTCGTGTTCAGTGGTTGGGGTCTGTCTATTTTGCTTGTCAAGGAGAGGCGCGAAAAGTGGGTACACTATCGAAATATAATAACCAGTTTCTTGGTTGCAATTGGAACCTTTTTGCCATGGCAGATTTACATTTTGCGTGCATTTCCTGTCGCCAGTCGACATGAGTTTTCACTTAATTCAAATCACTTTTTTGATGTTGTGGAAGGACATCAAGGCGATGCTTTTTACCACGTTTCGCACATGGATGAGATCTATGGAATTAGCTTCTTGATTTTATTACCGTGTGTTGTTGTGCTTTTCTTGTCTCTGAAAAATGTAGTCTGGAAGGTCGCATTTCCGATGTTTATTTTGATTATCTACGTTTTTTTCTCAATAGCGGCAACGAAAATGATTGCATTTACATTTTGTATTTCATTTCTGATTTATCTCTCCATGGGCACAGCGTTACATCAATTGACCAATGGAATTTGGAAAGCGTATCGTTTATTTTCAATTGCGACATTGAGAATGTTAATTGCCTCATCGTTGATCGTCCTTCTTTGTATCGTCAGTTTTAATTACGATAAGTTTAAAGTAAATCACTTGTTGATTGAACCCGACGAATACTCTTATCTATCGATACAAATCATAGGGATTCCATACATAAAAAGTATTTCAAATCTAATACCTGATCCCGAAAACTGGGTCGTTTTGAATTGCAGACATGGTGACAATATTCAAGTCATGTTTTTTAGTGAGGTGGCGGCTGCATATCCTGGAATACCTGATCAAGTACAAGTTGAACAGATTATGAATGCAGGCTACAAGATCATCGTTTTTGATGACGATCAACTGCCGGAATTTATTCGCACCGATTCGGAAATCATAAAAGTTGTGGGCTACTGGGATATATGACGCAGAATTTTTAAATCGAAATGAATTCGTTTAAATATTCTTATACCAATGTGATTTCTAAAATAGTCCAATGTTTGAGAAATCATACAGTGGTAAATGCCGATGGATACAAGTGTTTAGTTCAATCTGGCGAAGCAAAGAATGGACTATTACACTTGTCCAATCGGTATTAGTCCCCTGTTGACCTAGTATATGCTGGAAAGGAGGAAGATTTTTTAATCTATGATCGCATTCGTATAGTATTGATTTCGCACCTTGGAGAGTGGCAATCACAACATTCATGATCAAAAAGCAAAAACCCGGCTTTCACCGGGTTTTTGTGGCCAACATAGCGAGTTTGGCGCTCCGCATGTATCAGGTTTAGTGATGATACCGCTACAGCGCCGTTTGTCCTTTTCTTGTCTGTTGATCGAGTAATCGTCGTCGCATTTGGCACTTGTTGGTTTTCCAGTTAAGATTGTTTATTCTTCATTTGTCTCATCCATTGTTGTTTTGCATGTTTCGCATTCCGAATTGTTCCGATTGTAAAATATCGGGTTAGTCTGAAAGTCGTCTGAAATCAGATGACCGGAATTAGCGATAGTATCGTTGGCCTCACTTTTATTTTGTTCTATTATCATGTCTGTATGTTCGGAATAATTTGTAGTCGCACAATTGGTCAGGATGAACATCATCAACGACAGGGCTATTCTTTGTATCGTTTTCATGGTTCAGGTTTTAGTTTAATTCATTATCAAATGCCGCGTTTTTCCGAGAAGAACTCCAAATATTTGTCTTCGTTCTACTCCATCTTTGGATCGACTAATAGCCATTTGCAAATCCTCTGCGAATATGGAATTTTGTATAGGCGAATAAAAGCGAGAACAAGGATTCGGACGAAATCTTCAAGTAAACGGTTTGTTATAGCCAATGGTAGGACAACCGTTCCAAAGACAACGGACCGACCAAAATTTAAGCAGAAGCACAAAGACAAACCATTTTGACAGGTGACCAACATAGCGTCTAGATCACAAACGGACAACAAGTAAGCCGGCACTCTTTGTGGATCCTTATGTATTTTTTCCCACCGGACATTTTTATTATTATGATGAAATAAAATCATTGGCAGTTGGTGCATCCATGATGTAATATTATACCAATGTGATTTCTAAAACGGGCCAACGTTTGAGAAATCATACAGTGGTAAATGCTGATGGATACAAGTGTTTAGTGCAATCTGGCGAAGCAAAGCTTGGACTATTACACTTGTCCAATCGGTATTACATTCGCGACTGAACAAGAAGAGCTCTATGAATTGGGAGGTTCATATATGGTTCTGAGGGAAGGTGAGGATGAAATTCCATAGCGTGACCCAATTTAATCTTGATTGTGAATACCCAAATTGACTATATTTCGCCTTCTTCAATGACCTATGATATGTTTAATTGCGACTAACCAATTTTTCTATTTCTACCTTGGACAAGTACAGTCCAATTTGCCTGACGCTATAAGTGAAGCCGAATTGGTAACACAGGTAGCCCTCTATACCATGCTGCCCTTCGCTGTGGTTTTTTCTTTCGTTTTCTTTCTATTCTACAGGCAAAGCAGAGAACGGCAAGTGCGAAATCAGGCAATGGAATTGGAGCTGAGAGCCTTACGTGCTCAAATGAATCCACACTTTATGTTTAATTGCCTCAATGCCATTTATCAATGCATTCATGAGGGTAAGCCGGATGTAGCGGGAAATTATATTTTGAAATTCTCATTCCTCACTAGGCGTATTCTCGAAAATTCTTTTCACAGATGGATAACTCTTGAGGATGATATTGAAATGTTGAAGGCGTATTTGGACCTTGAGCAGTTACGCACGGATGAAAAGTTCAGTTATGAATTCAAAATTGAGCCTTCCCTAGATGTTTCCGATTTGCTCGTTCCAATGTTGCTCGTTCAGCCATTTGTTGAAAACAGTATCTGGCACGGATTCCGACAGATTGATCGAAAAGGACACATCATCGTTTCAGTGACTACTAACGATCATCAATTGAAATATATCATTGAGGACAACGGTTCCAATAGTGTTGTTGGGAAAGAGAATATCGAAGGCAAGACCTCACTTGGAACTTCACTTGTGATGGAGCAACTTCGGGCTATCACGAAGATTGAAAATGAAAATGCATACCTCGAAGCGAAAGACATCCTGAACGTTCAAAGCGAGTATTGCGGAAAGCATGTCACCGTTTATTTACCTCTTAGAACCAGATTTTAGATGAAGCAGAACTATACCGCGGTCATCGTTGACGATGAAATGCATCAACAGAATTACATGCAGAAAATGCTGGCAGAGAATTTTCCTTTCATTGAATTGGTTGGACAGTGCACTTCGGTGGATCAGGCATTGAAGGAAATTCCTATTTTGAAACCTCAACTTGTTTTTCTGGATGTTGAACTTCCACCTAAGACAGGATTTGATCTATTAAAAGAACTTCCAAGTATAGCATTCGAAACCATTTTCACTACGTCTTATTCGAAGTATGCTCTCCAGGCATTCAGGGTTTCAGCGTTGGATTATTTGTTGAAACCATACTCCAAAGAGCAGTTGGGTGTGGCGTTGGACAAATTCACAAGCAAGAAGGATGAGACTCAATCTGTGCAACTAATTCAGAACCTGCTAAGCAACCTTGGTGCAAGTGATCACGCCAATATGAAAATTGCGCTTCCAACATCTACAGGGCTACTCTTCGTTCGTTTTGCTGACGTCATTAAATGCGAAGCCCAGAATATTTATACGGTCTTTTACCTGGCGGATAAAAATCAGGTGGTCGTGAGCAGAACGATGAAAGAATGTGAAGAGCTGCTAGGGAATTATGGTTTCTTTCGCGTGCATCAGTCACATCTGATCAACATGAAATACATCAAACGTTATATAAAGGGTGATGGCGGACAAGTAGAAATGGAGGATGGGAGTATGGTGGAGGTGAGTCGAAGGAGGAAGGAGGAATTTATGTTGTCATTGCAGAAATTGTAGCAGCGCTCTCCCACTTTCTCTGAATTCAATACCTAATTCATAGTGATACGTACCGGAATTCAATTGACAGTTGCAGGACTTGTTGCTTCTTTTCATGTTTGTGATCAATTCATATTATTATCCTAAAAAAACCGAGAGCCATGAAAACAATTTTTGGAATTTTCTATTTAGCCCTGCTCTTGTTTGTATGCGGTTGCCAGACAAATGCACCGCAACAAAAGAATGATTTGAGTCAGGAACGACATGCGGAAGTAGCTGCCAATGCTGACCTTGACTTATACAGGTTACATAACATCACCTACAACGTACTTTCCTTTCATGTGTACGATTGGTTGAATGACAATTGTTATGATAATCTTGATGATGAGATTATTGGTTTGCCTTTGCATCGTGCAACGCTCCAAAGCATGATGGGATCCA
>JAYTMF010000650.1:0-2754 GCA_043728755.1 Flavobacteriales bacterium | reverse complement strand
GCAACCAGGATGATTCTACATAGGTGATCATTTCCCATTCGTTGACATCTTCTGTTTTTCTCAGCGAATAGCCAGCCAATAAATGATTTTGTTGTTGGTCATAACAAAGTGTTGGATGTATCGTCGAAATGATCTCGCCATCCAACATTACTTGAAGACGTCCTACCCATTGATCGTCTTTTGCATGGCCATGATTTTCATCGAATTTGATCACTGCTCCGGTAGGAATGTGGATCGATTCTCTTATTTCAAAGTATTCGCCGATTGACACGGGCAATTCGTTCAAAACATATTGATACTTTACGGCATTTTCAAAAACGCGAATTTCTTTATCGATTCCCGGAACGATGTTGCGCGCTTTCAAATTTGAATCATCCACGTTTTGAAACGCTACAACTGAATTCATTCCGTTGAACGAAGCATTACCGCCAATTTTCACCTCCTCACGCATAGATGATGCGGTATGAATTCCCCCGTTGCGATCGATCATTACAGGAAACATTTGGTGAGGAGATTCCCAGTAATGTTCTCGCTGCTGCAATGAGGCATCAATCCGCTCCAATTTTCCATTGACAAAGTAATGAATCGGTCTCACGCATTTTTCCACCATCAACCTGCCGTCTTCATGTTGCCAGGTGGCCGAATGAAGATCTCTTTCGTCAATGATTTCATTCCATTGTGTTCTATCGGTAAAAAACGAATGGGAACTTTCGGGTTGAAGAATTTCACCGGTTTGAGGGCTGCTATGACTCATTTGTGACATAGCTGTTGTGACATTCAATAAACAAAGCATGTAGATGAATGAAGTGCGGAAAGTCATACAGTTGGTTGAATTCTGATAATGTACCCAAATATAATTGGAATTTTAGTGTATAGACATCACCGTCGCCATAAATAAATTCGGTGTATTCGGACATCGGCATTGAAGCATTTTATACCAATGTGATTTCTCAAACATGTCAATGTTTTAGAAATCATACAGCGGTAAATGCCGATGGATACACGTGTTTAGTTCAATCTGGCGAAGCAATGATTGGACTATTACACTTATCCAATCGGTATTAAATCTTGTTTATACAAGAAAATAGTGTCGAAGGCGAGGGCGTTTTTTATGAACATTTGAATAGAAGCATAGATAAATTAGCAACCTGATATGAATAAGAATTTACCAAGGTTTATAAGGCTTTGTGCCGCGGCACTCCTCCACTGTTTTTTCACCACACAAGCAACCTCACAATGTGTCCTCATCAATGAAGTGTTGGTGAATGCCAGCGGTGCATGCGATGGTGCTTGTGTACCAAGTACGGCCGAGTGGATCGAACTTTTCAATACGTGCGACCAGCCGGTTGACTTGAGTTGTTTTGTACTCACTGACGGAGATTTTTCTGTTACCATTCCTCCCGGAACAGTGATACCGGCTAATGGTTTTTTAGTGATAGGTTCGTCGAACTCAGGCACGCCGGTAAATATTGACTGGGGTACTTGTGGTTGTACAAGTGGACCGATCACTCTCGTTGGCATTTTCACTAACGCCAATGAACAACTTGCTTTTACCAATGGTGCGGGAGAATTTCAAGATGCTATTTATTGGGGTGCCGGACAATTTGCACAAACGCCTTCCTTCACTACAAATACAATCGGAGCATGCGCGGCGATTACCATTCCACTTTCGGCCAGCAATCCGATCTTCCAGGCATTGCCTTCCCAAGGAGGAAATGATGGATTTTCATTATTCCGTTCGTGTGATGGAAATTTATCATGGCAATCCGGTGGTGCAAATCCAACTCCTGGAGAAAGCAACGGCACAGGCGATATTGTTACTGCGGCACTTGAAGCAAACAATACGAACATCTGCACAGAATCTTGTGTGGATTTTACGGATGCCAGCTCTGGAACACCAACAAGCTGGACATGGCAGTTCCCTGGAAGCAACACTCCTGATGCCACTGGCATTACAGTGAACTCCGTTTGCTACAGCACCGCCGGCAGCTATGATGCGATACTCACAGTGGCAAATGCCTGTGGATCATCCACCGTAACTATGCCCGGATACATTGTGGTAGCTGAGGGCAACGCTCCGGATATCATTTCAAGTGGTCCGACAAATTTTTGTGAAGGTGGCTCGGTTACGCTTACCACATCGGCTTCACTCAATCTTCAATGGTATGAGAACGATGCCGTGATTCCTGATGCAACAGGCAATTCAATTGACGTGACCACCAGCGGAACTTATTACGTGACGTCGAGTTCTGTTGCCTGTGTTGGAACAAGCCCGACAGTGGTTGTTCAGGTTACAGCCGGACTTGAGCCCTTGATCAGCAATGTTGGCAGCCTCACGTTTTGCAGTGGTGATTCGGTTTTGTTGCAGGCTTCGTCAGGCTTCGGCTCCTATCAATGGTATTTCAATGGAGATGTGATACAGGATGCTGGCTCAGAAACATGGACAGCTTATGAAAGCGGAGAATACACCGTTGAAGTTTCTTCCGGTACTTGCAACGGAGTATCACCGGCTATTGCTGTGAACGTGTATGTGCCGGAACTGTTTATGATCACGCCGGATCCGGTTCCCACTCAATGTCCGGGAGATGACGTATTGCTTACTGTGCCCGACGACTTTAATCCCTACCAATGGACACATGACGGTGATCCATTCGCCAATCCGTTTTCTAATGATGAAATGGTTGATGAATCAGGTGATTACCAGGTGTCAGGAGTAGATGCAAACGGTTGTTCTGTGATGTCACAAATAGTGAC
>JAYTMF010000649.1:0-1547 GCA_043728755.1 Flavobacteriales bacterium | reverse complement strand
TACACGAAGTTACAACTCGTGTGATCCTAACTACAGAACCACTTATTATCCTTTCGCATAACATATCTAATACCGAATGGACAAGTGTAATAGTCCAATGTTTGCTTCGCCAGATTGAACTAAACACTTGTATCCATTGGCATTTACCACTGTATGATTTCTCTAACATTGGCCTGTTTTATAAATCACATTGGTATAATTTTCAACTGTGTAGCTTTGTGTGAAAACTTAATGGAAATACTCCATGATCACCTTCTTCAAGTCCTCGTGAATTTTCCCATTGCTGCAAATCATATCCATTCCGAAAATGGGATCATTTCCTCCATTGAATTCCGTCACCATTCCACCGGCTTCCTTCACGATGATGGTTCCCGCACCTACGTCCCACGGACTCAATCCGTATTCATAAAAGGCTTCGAATCTGCCGCATGCGGTCCACGCCATATCGAGGGCAGCACTGCCCAGTCTTCGCATACCTCGTGTTTTGCGCATGAGTTCGCGGAACAATTGAATATAAGATTCCTCGCGTCCAAAATCATCATAGGGAAATCCTGTGGCGAGCAATGAAGATTGCATCACGGCGATATCAGAAACGTGAATTTGTTTGCCATTCAACCATGCACCTCCGCCGATGTAAGCCGAAAAACACTCCCCGCTGTTCGGATCGAAAATCACTCCGAGAATGGGTTCGATTCCTTCACACAATGCAACACTGGTGCACCACACGGGAACGCTATGTACAAAATTCGTTGTGCCGTCGAGTGGATCGATGACCCAATTCATGCCGCTTTCGTTCTTTATTCCTGTTCCTTCTTCTGCTACAAATCCTGCATCGGGTAACAATGCACTTAACGCCTCCACAAATCGTCTTTCGCTTTCCTTATCTATATCGGTAACGAGATTGTTCTCTGTTTTCAACTCTGCGTTGCCTTCGTGTATATGCGTCTGCTGCTTCATCCATGTTCCAATGGTTTTGCTGTGATGGATTACATCGGTCAACATGAGTGACAATTCTTTTTGCATGAATTTCATATAGAAGCAAATGTAATTGTGTTGGTGCTCGACTCATAGATGCAACAACTTAAAATCGTTGCCTTTTGTTTCTCTTTTACTATTTAGCAACTCAAGTGTCCAATAGACTATCGACAGATTCGAAAAACAACAAACGAAGGATAGTTTGAGCGACAACAAACATCAAAAATTCAACCTGTTGCGTCGAAACGATGAATTTAAGAACGATGAACTTCGAACTCTTTCACTTTCCCTTTATTTTTACTCACTTCTCTAGCATACATAAATTATGAGTGATTCAACGTTTTCTCCGCGACAAGTGCTTATAACGCCACCGGCCAAGTTGACCGGATTGGAGACGCATAGTCTACCGGGTAAGGCAGCAGGATTTAAAGCAATCACGGTGAGCTTGCAACACCTCGCCGATGAAATGGGTATGTTGAAGGGATTGAAGGTGTTGTCGAAGATGAATCAGCGCGATGGATTCGATTGTCCGGGTTGTGCATGGCCTGAGCCCGAGCATCGCTCGAAACTTG
>JAYTMF010000648.1:0-1025 GCA_043728755.1 Flavobacteriales bacterium | reverse complement strand
AAATACTCGATAAACGGGTGATTATCAATAGATTATGACGTATTTTGAAATTTGACAACTTTTAAAAAGTTGTCAAATTTGGAACGATTAAACGTTTCGCACGCTTTTTTTTAACAACAATAATGTATGATTAACAGTATGAAAAATTTTACTTTACTACTCGTTTTTGTGGCGAGTTCGTTGGCAAATGGCCTTTTGGGACAAGCGCAAGCAAGTGTTCGCAACGTTAATAATTACGAAGCGCAAACGGCACAAACAACTTACCACATCGGTTTTTCTCAGGCGTCGATTACCGATGCTTTTTCAAAAATTGAACGCGCCACGGGCATTCGTTTTATTTTTAACGAAACAAAAATTGGACAGACCGCAAACGTCAACATCGCCGAAGGCAATTACACGCTCGACCGCCTTTTGACAGTTATCGAACTGCAAACAGGTTTGCAGTTTAAGCAAATCAGCAACATGATTGCCGTATCGCGTTCCGCAAAAAAGGACCCCTCAGTATCAGCGCCCATTTTGGCAATGCCTAAGTCGGTTTCGGTGATTGAAAAAACAATTTCGGGTACTGTAACGGATGGCACAAATCAACCACTTGTTGGTGTCAATATCGTCATTAAAGGCACGTCGAAAGGCACTTTGACGGATATTGACGGCAACTACAAATTGGCAGCCGACGACAGTGACATCTTGGTTTTCTCTTTTGTGGGTTACAAAACCCAAGAAATCAAGGTGGCGGGCGCCACAACGCCGCTCAATGTCAAGATGGAAGACGGCGAATCGCTGTCGGCGGTGACGGTTATTGGCTCGCGTGGTAAGGCACGGGTTGATGTTGACCGCGCTGTTCCTGTTGACGTTATTTCGGCGAAAGAACTCCAAATCACGGGTCAAACCGAGTTGGGACAAATGGCACAATTCACGTCGCCGTCCTTCAATTCATCGAAATACGGCATCAACGGCGTAGCGAATTACGCCGACCCCGCGACCTTACGCGGTATGTCGCCCGACCAAGTTTTGTTGTTGGTGAA
>JAYTMF010000647.1:0-3314 GCA_043728755.1 Flavobacteriales bacterium | reverse complement strand
GTAACCTATTTACAATGAAGGGAACTAGAGCGATAAACCTAAACAAATAATACCAATGTGATTTATAAAACAGGCCAATGTTTGAGAAATCATACAGTGATGAATGCCGATGGATACAAGTGTTTAGTTCAATCTGGCGAAGCAAAGATTGGCCTATTACACTTCTCCAATCGGTATAAAATGTGGTGAAGAAGTTCAATGAGAATTATTTCAATTCTCCTGCCTCAAACATATCTGTGAGGTATTTACTCCAGTGGATTGATTTTTTTGCCCACTTGATTTTCAGTAGAAGTTTTTCCTCATCGCTGAGTTGCCATTGTTTTTTTTCACGTTTCATTCTTCGGGTGAGGTCATGCACAATGACAGCTGCAGCTGCGCCAACATTTAGGCTCTCGGTAAAACCGCATGTTGGAATTTTCAAGAAGTGATCAGCCATCTTCATTGCAGTTTCAGAAGCACCTGTCAATTCCGTTCCCATGAGCACGGCCGTTTTTTTATTCAGATCCAGTTGATCCGGATCGATTGCATTTTCATGCAATGCTGTCACTACAATCTGATAGCCGTTTTCTTTCAGGTGTTCAATACAGGATTTAGAATTATCGATTGACTCATTGAAGCGGTGGATATCCAGCCAATCGTACGCACCCTTTGCAACTCTTCGGTGGTGAGTAAATGAGTGAGCATTCTCAATAATATACAAATCCTGCAAACCCCAGCTTTCGGCACTTCTTTGAATGGCGCTTGTATTTTGCGCTTGATATAGATCTTCAAGAATGAGCGTGATATAGCGCGTTCGGTGGTTGGCTACATCATCGAACAAGTTTCTTTTTCGTTCAGTAAGATGCTCCGAAAGGATTTCGTATAAACGTTGATTCATGATGGGAACAAATTATGACTTACAGAATTTTGATAAAAAGACCTCCATGGCGCATTGGACATTATTGATCTTGAATTTCCGACAGGCAACATTTCGCGAGGGCAATATAGGATGTGCAATCCTATAAAGAGAGAAGAGCATAATTGTTCATCCGCGCTTTTTTTTTGAAATGAAATTGCATACATAAAAAAAGAGGCTATCTAAAAAGACAGCCTCTTGATTTTTGTAATTGCAAAAGTGATTACTTCACTTTCGTCTGCAATTCAGCACCAGCTTTGAAACGTACAACGTTCTTAGCTTTGATCTGAATTTCTTTTCCAGTCTGTGGATTACGGCCTTTACGTGCAGCGCGCTTTGTAACGCTGAAAGAACCAAAACCAACTAGAGCTACACGATCTCCTTTCTTAAGAGCCTTTGTAGTTGTTTCGATGAAACCATCAAGAGCTTTTTTAGCATCCGCTTTTGAAAGTTTTGCACTTGAAGCCATAGCTTCAATCAATTCTGCTTTGTTCATTTAATTTGTTTTTTATGGGTTAAACATGTAAGCATTTGCTTATCTAATGACAAATGTAGAGTAACAATCATCCTGAAAACAAGGCCTATGGCGGGAAATTGGCACATTTTGTTGAAAAAAGCCTGCTATTGTTAATAAACCCGAGCTTTTTGATGTGAAAAGGCCTGTGATACGGGCATTTCAGAGTCTTAAGAATGCCTTTGGCGGTTGAGATTTTCATTTTGGGGTAGGTTTTGATTAGGTTTTGCAGTAATATTTTAGCGTTATTCGCTCAAACAAACTCAGTACAATATGAAGCAAATTTTATTTTATGTCTGTCTTACTCTCACTATTCCATTAAGTGCCACAACATGGCAGGTGCAGGCTGGCGGTGGTCCTGGTCTGGGTACTCCGTTTTTCAGTCCTCAAAACCTATCCATTGAAATAGGCGACGTGGTGAACTGGAGTTGGGTATCAGGTCAACACAATGTTGCAGCAAGTTCGGGTCCTGAATCATTCAACAGCGGTTCGCACTTTTCACCATTTGAATGGTCATTTACTTTCACTCTTTCAGGTACTTATAATTATGAATGTACGCTGTTCAATCATGCGGTTACCCAGTTTGGAACAATCATCGTTTCCCCATTGTCCATCGCAAATCTGGAAAGATCGAGATCGTTCGATTTGATGCTTTATCCTAATCCGGCTGTGAATACAGTTATTATTGAGAAGACTCGCAACGGATCTTCCACGGTGAAGTTCACTGATTTGTCGGGAAGGCATATCTTGACAATTGCCAACACGACAGAGTTGCGAATGACATGTGACATAGCAGATCTTACTCGAGGAATCTACTTCGTGGAAGTTGAAATGGATGGCGTGATAGTTCGACAGAGATTACTTATACAATAAGTGTCCGTTCTATAAGATTCGTAAAAGTTTTATTCTTCGATATCAATGCGGATTTTTTCGTCGCTTGATGTTTGCGCCGAGAGCAAATTCAAGGAAATCTGCCGTTCCACCATTGGTCTTTACGGCCACAGAAATATACGGTCTCAATTTACCTGTATTGGAATTTTCCGGACAAGTGAAGTAGAATCTGTATCCTATTTTGTTTGCGGAATACAAGTAGATCAAACCATGCTTTGGAAGATCCCATACTTTATTGATCTGTTGAACGAATGGATTGAAAATATTAAGTCCGGCTTCAAGAAAGAATGCTGTTCGTCCATACGTCCATTCATATCCAAGATATGCGACCACATTGTGCGCATTGCGGCGGATCTTCGTTCCCGGAGGAAACAATTCCTGCGACAACATATAATCGTAATAGGAAGTGTAGTAGTGATGATTCAAACCCATAGAGAATTTTCTTCCGGGACGGAGCGTTTTCGATACATGAATATTTTCTCCGTAGACAAAATACGTTGGACCATTCACTGGCCGTACTGTCCCTTGAAATTCATGAATTCCAAAAATGAGATGAGCGCCAGCCTCCCATTCGTCAATGACACGCGCGGGTTTTGAATAATTGCGATTCCGATTCAAGTGTTGGGGATGATCACAAAATGAAATGCCCGCAGTGAGTGAAATCAAATTCGCACCAATGTTGGGTACAGCAATATGTGCATTACTGCAATGAGTATAGGACATGCCAAGTGAGAAGTGCAATTTTTTTGTAAGGGGTTTACTCATCTCAATTCGCAGCAGGGTCATATTCGTAAATCGCGAACCGATCACCAAGTTACGCGGATTGTCAATGACATCATAAGGCTTGTTGAATCCGGCAATGCCTAACCCAGCGCGCCATGACCATCGGGTATTGTTGTGCCATCGCTCAAATCGTATGGAAGGAATAGCACCAATGGCTTGTCCCAGAATATCTTGATTGCCGAATTGAGCGTGAAGCAATGACAATCCTGCAATAGGATTTCTAAAATTGCT
>JAYTMF010000646.1:0-6559 GCA_043728755.1 Flavobacteriales bacterium | reverse complement strand
TGTCACACTCGCTTTGTTCGGTTCTGCACGAGCAGTTAGCGATACCGAGATCAATGGACTTCCTTTGGGAAAGGTGATAGGACTTTATGTCTTTGTAGGATTGCTGTTCATAGGAGCGGCTGCTCTTTTTGGATTCTCTAAAAAAGTGCCTCCCGGAATTAGTCTTGAAAAACCTGAGAGCGCAAGGAAAGCGATGGGAAGCATGTTGATCATAACGGGTCTATTGGTTATGGTTTTTGTTCCCGTCTTTGCGAGTTATCGGTCAGATGAAGCTAAACAAATTATCCGCATTGAAGAGAAGGTTACAAATGCGAATGCTGAGCTTGAAATTCTAAAAACGGATGAATCAACCGACGCTGAAGCAATCTCATCGATGAAAATAATTGTTGCAGATTATGAAAGTCAAATTGCTGTAATCAGACAACCATTGGAACGCACGAGATTGATGTGGCTGTTGGGTGCTCTCGGTGTCATGGTATTCGCTTTGCCTTTGAACAATGTTTTGGCAAAGCGAAATGGCGATGGTTGGGGTGCGATGAAATATCCGCAGCTTGTTTTGGGCATGCTCGCCATATTTATTTATGTTGGTGTCGAAGTAGCCATGGGAAGTAACCTTGCTGAATTGTTGCGGCAAAAAGAATTTGGTGGTTACCAGTCTTCTGAATCTGCTCCTTTTATTGCTATGTTTTGGGGAAGCCTCATGATTGGGAGATGGACAGGTGCCATAGGTGCATTTGATTTATCGAAAAGAACGAAGGTGATTTTGAAATTTATAGTGCCCTTTATTGCATTGCTCGCGGTCTTATTCTTCACATGGCTTTCCGGTCACCATATAGAACCGCTAAAGTGGTACTTCATCTGCGTGGCAATTCAAATGTTAGCCGCATACATAAGCAATGACAAACCAGCCAAATCACTGCTTGTTTTTGGTGTCATGGGAATGATCGCATTGACCATTAGTTTGTTTACCACTGGCATGGTTGCAGTGTATGCCGTCTTAAGCGGTGGCCTGGCGTGTTCTATCATGTGGCCATCGATCTTTACATTGGCCATTTCCGGTCTCGGGAAGTACACTTCACAAGGGTCGGCTTTTTTGATTATGATGATTCTCGGCGGATCCATTATTCCTCCAATTCAAGGAAAGCTAGCTGACATCATCGGAATTCACTGGTCTTATGGCATTGCTGTTTTGTGTTTTGCATACCTCACCTGGTTTGCTTATCGCGTCAGAAGAATCTTGAGAATGCAAGGCATCGAGGCCGATGGCGAAATAGTGGCCGGACACTGACATAACGCAACATTAATTGTAAAGGTTGATTTTAATTCGAATTACACTACTTCAACAAAAAGACTATACTTAGTGTATAAAATACACTTACCTTCGCGTCAATTATTTATAATCTGAGAATCTGATCGAGGTAAAAATTGTTTTTGGACATTTTTTGAAATATTAAAATGAAAATTGGAGTTTTAACAAGTGGCGGCGACGCACCGGGAATGAATGCAGCGATCAGAGCAGTTGTGCGTACTTGCGTATATCGCAACATTGAAGTAGACGGAATATTTCAGGGTTATCAAGGAATGATCGACGGCGACTTCAAGAAATTGAATGAGCGATCCGTTGCACGAATCCTTGGACGAGGCGGTACAATTCTGAAAAGTTCACGCTGCATGGAGTTCATGACCAAAGAAGGACGTCAGCGTGCATACAACAATTTGAAAAAGCACAATGTAGATGCATTGATTGCCATCGGTGGAAATGGCACTTTTACAGGAGCTCATATTTTTTATCAGGAATTCGGAATACCGGTAATGGGAGTTCCGGGTTCAATTGATAATGATCTTTTCGGATCGGATCACTGCATTGGATTTGATACAGCAACAAATACTGTTGTAGATGCTGTGGATAAGATTAGAGACACCGCCACTTCACACAATAGATTATTCTTCGTTGAGGTGATGGGCCGCGATAGTGGTTTCATCGCTCTGAAGGCAGGTATTGCGACAGGTGCAATAGCCATAGTCCTTCCAGAAGACGAAATGAGTATTGACGACCTCGTAAAGACTTTGAAGGCAAGTGAAGAAAGCGGAAAATCAAGTTCTATCGTCATTGTGGCTGAAGGAACGAAAAGTGGCGGAGCATATAAGATAGCGCAACAGGTCACGGAACAATACAGTGAATACGAAACACGCGTATCTGTGTTAGGGCATTTGCAACGTGGTGGAGCGCCATCCTGTTATGATCGCGTGATGGCTTCACGAATGGGTGTAGCTGCTGTAGAAGGATTGCTTGAGGGAAGAAAGGATGTGATGATCGGAATCGTCAACGACAGAGAAACATACACTTCATTAGGAGAGGCAATAAGTCAAAAACATATGCCAAACCGCGATGAATTGCGTATTGCACGTATTCTCTCTATATAAAAACACGTTTTAGAAGTACCCTTTAGGCTTAAATAGAAAAAAGTATTTCGAAGAAATTAAACAGTAATGCAAAGAATGAAAAAAGTAGCGATCAACGGTTTCGGGAGAATTGGAAGAATGTGCTTCCGCAGTCTGGTGCTGAAAGGTGAAGTAGAAATTGTGGCTATCAACGATCTCACGGATGTCAAAACACTTGCTCATCTGCTGAAATATGACAGCGTACACGGTCGGTTTTCATTGAAGGTGGAAGCGTCTGCAGACAGCCTCATTGTGAATGGTAAGGCGGTGAAGGTTTATGCACAAAAGGATCCTGCAACATTGCCATGGAAAGAGCACGATATAGATGTAGTCATTGAATCAACAGGATTTTTTACCGATAAGGAAAGTGCATCAAAGCATATCACTGCGGGTGCTAAAAAAGTAATCATCAGTGCACCGGCTTCGGGTGGTGTTAAGACCATTGTCCTTGGTGTAAATGATAGTGAAATGGTTGCTGAAGATGTCATATTGAGCAATGCATCATGCACAACCAATTGCCTTGCACCAATGGCCAAAGTATTGAACGATGCTTTTGGAATTGAGAAAGGATACATCACAACTATCCACGCTTATACTGCCGACCAACGTCTACAAGATGCGCCGCACAAAGATTTGCGCAGGGCAAGGGCGGCAGCATTGAGTATGGTTCCTACTTCCACAGGTGCAGCAAAAGCAGTTGGTGAAGTACTTCCAACACTCAAAGGTAAACTCGATGGTGTGGCTGTACGCGTGCCAACACCCAACGGATCGCTTACTGATCTCGTTGTTGTTTTGAGTCGCGAAGTAACAGCTGAAGAAGTGAACGCAGCGATGAAGAAAGCATCTGAAACCACGATGAAGGGTATATTGGAATACTGCACAGATCCAATTGTTTCTGTTGATATCATCGGCAACGTGCACTCCTGCATCTTTGATTCAGAACTCACTTCCGCCAACGGAAATCTCGTGAAGGTAATGGCGTGGTATGACAATGAAGCGGGTTATTCAGAAAGAGTTTGTGACCTGGTGGTGAAGATATAATTGATTTTCACTCATCGTGATGTCAGAGTAATGTCCATACAAAAAGCGGTAAATGATCCCGCAACAAATGATGAGATGACGAACGACAACAACATTAAGAAAATGATACTTATAGTAGATAGTGGTTCAACCAAAAGCGATTGGGCATTGATTGATGAGACGGGCAAAAAGCTTGATGAGTTTGAGACAATGGGACTCAATCCCTATTTCCATAGCCCTGATGTGACTGAGAAAGCGATTCGCGGAAATGAGTCACTCATGGCAATCGCTTCAAAGGTGAAACATATTTTTTTCTATGGCGCAGGGAGCAGCACCAAAGAAATGTGCAGCATTATGCATGCGGGTTTGTCCCGCGTTTTTGCCAATGCGGAAATACGGATAGATCACGACCAATTGGGTTCTGCGATGGCTGCATATGATGGTGAGCCATGCATCGCGTGTATTCTCGGCACCGGAAGCAACTCTTGCTATTTCGATGGAAAGCATGTTACGGAGGTTATTCCCTCACTGGCATTTATTCTAGGCGACGAAGCAAGCGGCAGTTACTATGGCAAAATTCTTTTGCAAGAATATTTTTACAAGCAACTTCCGGAAGATTTGCGAAAGTCATTCGAAGAGAAATACGCACCAACCAAGGACGAGATCATCAACAAGATCTATCGTGAGCCAAATGCCAACGTTTATCTCGCGTCTTTCATGAAGTTTATCGGTGAGCATCACGACCATCCGCATGTGCAGAATTGGGTGACGAAGGGGATGATACACTTCATCAATATTCACGTGAAATGTTTTCCTCAATACAAGGAAGTACCAGCGCATTTTATCGGTAGTGTGAGTCATTATTTCGCTGATTGCCTGCAGAAAGCTGCGCAGGAAACAGGTATCAGGCTCGGGCGTATCATCCACAAGCCCATCGACGCATTGGTGGCCTATCATGTGAGATATAAACTTCCTGCATTGGTGAGTTAATACCGAATGGACAAGTTTAATAGTTCAATCTTTGCTTCGCCAGATTGAACGAAACACTTGTATCCAATGGCATATAGGACTGTATGATTTCTCAAACATTGGCATGTTTTAGAAATCTCATTGGTATAAATCGAAGTTGCAAAGTCCTAGCTATGGAACTGATATTTGACGAAGTATTCTGCAAAAAGAGCATCGAAACAAATAATTAGAAAATAGCAAAATTCATATTTGTTCGATTCATGAAAGAAGTTTTTAGAAGTGCCCTTTATTGGTTGACCTTCTTTCTGATTTAATATTGCTTTACCATGGATAAAAAAATATGCGTCATCGCGCATGATATTATGAAACCAACACTAGTATCTTTTCTGAAGGAACGTCAGGATTGGTTATGGGGAAGGAAATTGATCGCCACTGGACTGACGGCGTCTTTCGTGGAGCGCGAAGCCTTGAAGGTGGAAATGGAACACGTTCACCCTGGTCGTCAAGGAGGGTACAAAGAGATCACCGAAAGAGTCAACAAGGGTGACATCGGGCTTGTGATCTTTTTCCGCGATCCGGAAATTGTACAGGATTATGAAGCAGATATGATCGCCCTTGTGAAGGCGTGCATCAAGCACAACATTCCTTTGGCTTCCAATCCCGCCAGCGCAGAACTGGTAATTATTGGCATGATTCGCATGGAAGCAGCGGCACGGAAGAATTGATGATTGGATGCTTCAGCATTCTTAACTCAAAAAGATTACAGACAAATGATCAAAGCATGTTTATTTGATATGGATGGTGTCATCGTTGACACAGCCAAATTTCATTTCAAGGCGTGGCAACGACTGGCTGATTCCTTGGGGATAGAATTCTCAGAAAAGGAAAATGAAGAATTGAAAGGAATCAGTCGGGTTGACTCGCTTGAGAAGATTTTGGGCTGGGGACATCTGGTGCTCAACAATCAGAAAAAGATCCAGCTCATGGAGTTGAAAAATAAATGGTACCTTGAGTATGTGGAGGATGTGGATCCTTCAAATGCGCTGCCCGGTGTGATGAATTTTCTCGCAGAATTGAACAAAGCCGGAATCAAAATCGGATTGGGTTCCTCTTCTAAAAATTCAATTCACATACTAGACAAGTTGGGAATACTTCTCTACTTCGAAACCATTATCGATGGAAATAAAATTCACATGTCAAAACCGCATCCTGAAGTATTTGAACGAGGTGCATCGGAGTTGGGGCTAAATCCTTCGGAGATCATAGTATTTGAAGATGCTATCAGTGGTGTTGAAGCTGCGGTGATCGGGGGTTTCTACTGTATTGCGATCGGTGACCCGGCCATACTTGGCAAAGCGCATGCAGTTGTATCAAGTCTTGATGGTATGACTATCCGGAAAATGAATGAGCTCATTCGTCCATTCCTGATGAATTGATTGTTCACTTTTTCTTCTTTACGGATTTCGCGGTTGTAGCTTTTTGGACTACCGTTTTTTTGGCAACGACTTTCTTCGCTGCTACTTTTCTCGAAACGATATTTTTGGCTCCACTTTTTTTGGCAACCACGGTTTTGGTTGAATTTTTTTTCTCACCGGATTGCTTTTCAGGAAGTATGGCATTGTACTTTAATGAAAGCTCTATCCAACCGCGTAGATCCTTGTCGGTTGTACATCCTCTTTCGTCAATAAATAGAAATCCAGGCATGGGGCCACGGCCATATTCCATAGACCGCGCACCGCTTTTTTTGATGGCAGCAGCATGCTCTTCAGGATGTATGCGCACCATAAGTTCACCTTTATTAGTTACGCCAACGCACATACTACCGCGTATCATAAAAGCAACTCCACCGAACATTCGCTTTTCTTCATTCGTTACATTTTTTGCAAAAAGATAATCGCGCATACGTTCAACAAGTGCTTCGTTTTTCATGTGATTGGATTTTGTTGTTGCAAAGATGAAATAAAGCGTTGCTCCTTCTTTTACCACTGTATGATTTCTAAAAAATGCCAATGTTTTAGAAATCACATGTGTATTATTTGTTATTGGGTAATTGAGTTATTCGATCAGTATGTGAGTTGCTTTTATTGTAACGCATCGCGCCGCATATCGCAGAGTTGCAGCCTGCTGA
>JAYTMF010000645.1:0-3845 GCA_043728755.1 Flavobacteriales bacterium | reverse complement strand
TCAATTTGGAATGCAACAAATAACGAATGTTATCAATAACTTTGGGAGGTCGAATCTATATTTGTGATTCTAAATTATACACATGCGCTTAAGATTGTTTTTTCTCTCACTATCAGTTGTCGCTTTGGTGTTTCTTTCTTCTTGCAAGGACAAAAAAGAAGATGATGAATTAGTGGAGCCGGTTTCTGCCAAGGTCGTAGTGCACTTTACGCCGCAGTGGCAAGGAAATCCATTCGTGATGCAGAGCGTTTATTATGACAATTTCGGCAACAGACTGCGCATCGACAAATTCATGCACTATGTGACTTCGTTGCGCTTGATCAAGGAAGACAATACAGAAGTGATGCTCAAAGATTTTTATCTGCTGAATTTTTTAAATGAGAACGCCATTGAATTGGAAGTGCCAGCGGGTAAATACAAGAAACTGAAATTCGATGTGGGCATCCCGGAAGCATACAATAAGGATCAGGATCCTGCTCAATATCCGAGCAGCAGTCCTTTAAGTGTAGCTGGTTCGCAGGGAATGTTTTGGACATGGAATACAGGTTACATCTTCGTGAAATTTGAGGGTATGGCGGATACAACAGCAACGGAAGGTCAGGAACTTCTCTCGCCCTTCGCGATACACATCGGTGATGATCCACATTTCCGTCGTTTTACTACTCCAACATTCAGCACAGATATCGTGGCAGGTGAAACAAAATCGTTCAACGTCATTTTGCATGTTGATCAATTGCTTGCTACCGGAGGAGTTTCGGATATTGATCTCGCTACCGACGCCATCACACACACCAGCAATAATCTTGTTCTGGCAACCACTTTTGTCGACAATTACATCAACGCGGTCACCGTGGAGCAATGAGCAAATGGCTTGTTATTGTAATTGTACTCACGGTCGTTGCTTGCCACTCAGTAGGAGTGATGACCGATGAAAAAGTCGTTGTTCGTGTTCCGGCGGGATTTCCTCCTATCGCATATCCCGAAGGCAATGAGCCCACGAAACTTCGCATTCAGCTCGGGAGAATTTTGTTTTACGATACCCGACTATCTGCGGATCATTCCACACATTGTGGTACATGTCACGTTTTGAGTGTAGCATTCACGGATAGTAAAGAAACCAGCACAGGCATGGCCGGATTTCCAGGCCGTCGTAATTCACCTACGCTGGCCAACATTGCTTACGTGCCGCGATTGATGATGGAAGGCGGCGTACCGACACTCGAAACCCAAGCACTCGCACCATTACACGACACGCTCGAAATGGGCTTCAATCTGATGCATGCCGTACATGAATTGAACAAAGATGCAACGTTGAAAGCCATGGCACGCGCAGCATACGGAAGAGATACGATCGATCCGTTTGTTGTGACACGTGCTCTCGCTGCTTTTCAACGCACCATATTATCCGGTGATTCTCACTATGATCAATACAAACAGGGACAATTGAATCAAATGAATGAAAAAGAAGTACGCGGTATGAATTTATTTTTTTCGGAGAAGACAAAATGCAGTGAATGTCATTCGGGAGTTTTCCTCACCGATTTTGATTACCACAATATCGGACTTGAAACGGAAAGTGTTGATCATGGAAAGGAGCGCGCATCAAATCTTCCACAAGACATTGGAAAATTTAAAACGCCGACACTTCGCAACATTGCACTCACGGCGCCTTATATGCACGACGGGCGATACAACAGTCTGGAAGAAGTGATCACATTTTACAACGCAGGTGGAGTAGCACACGTCAACAAGGATACACGCATTCAACCGCTTCAACTTACTTCAACAGAGCAAAAGGAGTTGATTGCGTTTCTCGGCGCATTGACAGATTGGAACTTTGTTCAGAATCAACAATTATTACCTTTGATGAAGTGAAAAAAATCCATCTTCATTTTGCGATGTTGTTGTCGGTGATTGTGATGATCACCGGTTGTCGATATGACAAGGAGGAGCCATTGCCGCCACCACCGGCGACAGCCGCAACACCTTATCAATTGGTGATACCACCATTCTTTCCACCGATGGACATACCTGCGGACAATCCATTGACCGTTGAAGGAATAGAACTGGGTCGTTATCTTTTCTGGGAAAAAAAATTGAGTGGAAACAATACGCAAAGCTGTGGTTCATGTCATATTCCTGAAAGTGGATTTTCCGATCACAATCAATTTAGTGAAGGAATCACCGGTGCGTTGGGCAACAGACAATCTATGGCACTTGTGAATCTCGGTTGGGCGTACAATTACTTTTGGGATGGGCGTGCCCAAACACTGGAAGATCAGGTACAACAGCCTGTTGAGAATCCGATTGAGATGAACGAATCGTGGGAAAATGCATTGATAGAATTGCGCAATGACCCAAGTTATCCGCCCATGTTCAAGGCGGCATTTGGAAGCAATGACATCACACAGGATCGTGCCGCGAAGGCGATGGCATCATTTCTTCGCACCATGATAAGTGCAGATTCGAAATTCGACAGAGAGCGAATTGGCAATTACACATTCACACCTTTGGAAGATGCCGGATTCACTTTGTTTAATACGGAAGGAGGCGTGAATGCAATCACCGGCCAACCATGGGGAGGAGCAGACTGTTTTCATTGTCATGGACATGCAGGTATGCAGATGGGCGACTACCTGATGCACAACAACGGACTGGATTCGCACTTTCAAAATGATCCCGGATTGGCTGGCATTACTGGCAACCCGCTCGACAGTGGAAAATTCAAAACACCAACATTGCGCAACATCGCGTTGACTGCACCTTACATGCATGATGGAAGATTCTTCAATCTCAACCAGGTATTCGATCATTACAATAGCGGAGGAAATATTTCCACAACCATTGATCCTTTTATGGAAGCATCCGGAGGAGGATTGTTTCTCACAGAAGTGGATGAACTCGCCTTGATTGCTTTTCTCAATACCCTTACAGATACGTCTTTCATAAACAATCCTGCATTCAGCGATCCACATTGAAAAAGCACATGACGACTTTACCGGATAGATATAGAAAATTATTGGCGCGTGCGGTTCAATTCAAAAAGGAGAACCGCAAGTTCATCGCAGGACTTTGGAAGAAGAAAGATCTCGATGCGCGTTTTCATGTAGAGCACGAAGAAGTTTTTTCGAAAATGGATTGCCTGCAATGCGCGAATTGCTGCAAGACAACATCGCCGATTTTTCGTGATGTCGACATAGAAAGAATTTCGAAACACCTCGGGATGCGCGTTTCGAATTTCACCGATCAATACTTGCACATGGATGAAGAGCGAGATTGGGTATTGAACACTGCGCCGTGCGCTTTTCTCGGTGACGACAATTACTGTACGATATATGATGTGCGTCCCAAAGCATGTCGCGATTATCCACACACCGATCGAAAGAACATGATGCAGGTACTTGACCTTGCATACAACAACACGATGGTTTGTCCGGCTGTGGCGGAGATGGTGGAGAATATGAAGAAGAAGGCGATGTGATAAGTCTTCGAGTTGAAGTTTTATTTTCGAAAAAATCAGAGCGTTCAACTTCTGTGCGTTGTGAAGTTCCTTCCTGCCAATTCCGTGAGAAACTTCGACGCTCCGCTGTTTTGGATACAATTGCGTTTTCTCAATTTATCCCGAATTACGCATTGGAACCATTTTATTGCAATGCATGCGGTATTCTCAAATTTAAGCGATAGAAAATTCACTTTCATCTCACAAAAATGAAAGTGAATTTTCTATCGCTTTATTTGGGTTTATTTGTAATACCGATTGGACAAGTGTAATAGTCCAATCTTTGCTTCGCCAGATTGAACTAAACACTTGTATCCATCGGCATTTACCACTGTATGATTTCTCA
>JAYTMF010000644.1:0-3690 GCA_043728755.1 Flavobacteriales bacterium | reverse complement strand
ATCACCAATACAGGCAAAGAACCTTTGATTATTGAAGAAGCTCATGGCTCTTGCGGATGTACAGTTCCGGATTATCCGAAAGAACCAATTCCACCGGGACAAACAAGAGACATTAAAGTGAAATTCAACAGCGCCGGAAAGAAAGGTGCTCAATCCAAAACAGTGACATTAACAGCGAATACAGATCCTATTCAATCCGTAATTACCATAAAAGCAGATGTTGATGCACCAGAGGGTGAATCAGGTGCAACCAAGAGCGGTCATTGATATATTTCAAAATAGAAAATTAAAAACCCTTCGAATTCTTCGAGGGGTTTTTCTTTTGTATTCCATCCCTTCCACGCATGGGCACTTCCAAAATGAATACAGATAAGTATGAATGCAATTACGGATCGTTAGTTCGTGCTAAATTTCCGCCTAAGAACAAAACATTAGACAAAAGACATCACATGAGTTTTTCGAAAAGCATTTTTCTATTCATCTGTCTATGCATCTTCATGGTGCTATATGTGCAGATGCGTCCACTTTCCAGCAGAGAAATAGAATGCTCTAAAAAACAAAACAGATCTGCGATTCTCGATTCGTTGTATGAAGGTGCGAATCAGGAATTTCTAAGCGCCGGTAGTTGTGATCATTGTCATGGAACAGATCCAGCCGGGTTGGCCAGTGTTGATGGTGAGGGTGCAGACATCAATGTTGTGAGTGATTGGAGCAGTACCATGATGGCCAATTCCGCACGTGATCCATACTGGCGTGCGAAAGTGAGTCACGAAGTATTTATCAATCCACAGCTTCAGGAAGAAATTGAAGGGACATGCACAAAATGTCATGCGCCACTTGGGAGGTATGCCGCACTCATTCATGGAATAGAAAATTACAGCATTGAGGATATGAAACAAGACAGTGTGGCACTCGATGGCGTAAGTTGCCTGGCATGCCATCAGCAGGCTCCCCAACCGTTAGTTGCTATGCACACGGGCCAACTCATTTTTGATCCTGAGAACTTCGCGTTCGGTCAATACACAAGTCCATTGATCTCTCCTATGGCTGAATACACCGGCTACATTCCAGAATATGCCAGTCATACCAGTGATAGCAAACTTTGTGCTTCCTGTCATTCACTTGTCACTGAAACTGTTGACCTTTCCGGAAATCTGACGGGCGACCAATTCGTTGAACAAGCGACGTGGCATGAATGGCTGAACAGTAGTTATTCGACCGATGATATAAGTTGTCAAAGTTGTCATCTCCCAAAGCTGGAAGGTCAGAATATTATTCTTTCTGCAGGATTTGAAACTACTCCTAGAGATAGTTTTGCTTTACACACAATGGCCGGAGGAAATACCTTGATGCTTGGCCTGATGCGCGACAACCATGAAGCGTTGGGCATTTTTGCCGGAGAATCTCAATTCAACAAAACCATTGCTGCAACAAATGATAACCTCATGAACAAAAGTCTTCATCTTCAAGTTTCCACATCCAACCGAACTGCAGATACGCTTTATGTCGATGTCAAACTGAGGAATATTACCGGACATAAATTACCGAGTGGATATCCTTCCAGAAGAATGAGCGTTCATTTCATTGCAAGCGATCTAAACGGAAATGAGATATTCAGAAGTGGTGGATTTGATGGCAACTACTTTCTGACATCAGAGACGATGCCTTTTGAAGCGCATCACGATGTCATCAATTCGGAAGATCAGGTACAGATTTATGAGATGGTCATGGGCGACTTGAATTCACAACGAACCACTATACTAACGCGCGGATTCACGCATTTAAAGGACAACCGTCTGGTTCCAACAGGATTTACCACAGCCAGCAATGTGTATGATACCACTGCGATTGTATTGAATATTGCCGACACAGATTTCAACTATGATCCGCTTGAAGGAAGCGGTACAGACATCATTCACTATAGAATGCCCACAAATGCATTTACGGAAGAATTGAATGTGAAAGTGGAAGTGTACTATCAAAGTATTCCACCTATTTGGCTCACCGAATTATTCAATACTCCTACGCCTGAAATCAACTCATTTAATGTGATGCTCAACAACACGGACAACTTACCTGTGTTGATGAAATCATCAGACACATTCGTGAACGCTTACCTTGGCGTGGACACATTCAGTAAAAAACCAATTGTAAGGATCAGTCAAATGTTGGACGGATTAAATACGATGTATATGTATACGACTGCTACCATGGAAGTATACGATCTCAATGGTAGACTTTTAGAAACGCGAAAACTTGGACAAGGAAATCAATCGCTCTCATTCCGCTTCGCTCAAGGATCATATCTATTGGTGTTTAGAAATGAAATTGGGGATGTCCAAGTGGAGCGTGTCATTCTGAAATGATCATTTCAGTTTGTAATGTTTCATTATTAAATACTCGAACCATCTTGAGGGAAGAATTTTCAAAAGCGTCAAGCTGAAGCGATGTTTCAAATTTGCTACTCGATACCTTAAACGAGGTGTAGGATCGTTGACAATTTTCACAATACATCGACCAATTGCTTCGGGCAATGGAGCTCTGGACACTTCATCCCTTATCTGTTTCAAGGTATCTGTACTTTGATCTTTGTAAGACTCATGAACAAATGAGGCAACTTTTCTTGAGCTGTTGATGTTCGTTTTGAAATCGCCAGGTTCAACAATCACAACCTTGATTCCGAATTGGCTTACTTCCTGGCTGAGTGATTCTGTGAAACCCTCCACTGCAAATTTGCTCGCGCTATAAATTCCTCTGAATGGTAAACCCATTTGCGCCGCAAGCGAAGTGATATTGATGATGTATCCCCCACCCGACTCACGCATGTGCTGTATTGTATTTCTGCATACGTTCAATACACCAAAAACATTTGTATCGAAAATTTCCCTAGCCTCGACGTCGCTGATACATTCGACAGGTCCAACCATTCCGAGTCCGGCATTGTTCACAACGACATGAAGACTACCCGTCTGTTTCATTATGTATTCCACTCCGGAAGCAACTTGTTGCTCACTGTTCACATCCATCCTGACGAAGTGAATTCCGTCAATTACAGTTCCGCTTTCAATACTTCTTGACGTACCAAACACCACATATCCTGTGGAAGACAGCGCACGCGCAACAGCATTTCCTATACCGCTGCTTGCACCGGATACTAAAGCAACTTTCGTTGTCATATCACCAGAAAAAATAAATGTAGTTCATGGTCATTAACATTTTTCAAAGCCGATGGACGAATTCATCGTCCATAACGTCAACGACGATGATGTGAAAATAAGCACTGTAGACCTATTAATTTTCGCCCATGAATTTACCGGATGAATTCCCAGAATCTTTTGAGGCTCAAGGCTATTTCATTTTTGACCTGTTTCTCGATAATGAAACTACTGCAGGTATCAGAAATGAGATGCTAATGCTTAGCAATAATTCCTTATTCAAAAAGGCGGGGATTGGCAAGCAGGAAGATTTTAGAATTGATGAAGAACAGAGAGGAGATTTCATTCTTTGGATCGATCCGCAAAATGTGCTTTCACAAACCGCATTGTTTATTGATAAGATCAATGCTTTGATCGTCCATCTCAATCGCAATTTTTATCTGGGAATAAAAGAGTTTGAATGTCATTATGCAATCTATCCTTCCGGAACATTTTATAAACGACATGTTGACAAGCATCACAAGGGTTCATCTCG
>JAYTMF010000643.1:0-1881 GCA_043728755.1 Flavobacteriales bacterium | reverse complement strand
TGCAGGCTGCACTAAACATCGAAGATGGACTAGATCTTTTGAGATACAACAAAGTGGTGATTGCGACCGATGCCGACGTGGACGGCATGCACATACGTTTGCTGCTGATCACGTTCTTTCTTCAGTTCTTTCCGGATCTGGTGAAGCATGGTCATTTATTCGTTTTGACAACGCCACTTTTCCGAGTGAGAAATAAAAAGGAAACCATTTATTGCTATAGCGATCAGGAAAAACAAGATGCTATTGCGAAGCTGGGTACAAAACCTGAGATTACGCGATTCAAGGGATTGGGAGAAATTTCTCCGGAAGAATTCAAGGCTTTCATTGGTCCCGATATCCGTTTGGAACCAGTTGTTATTGGAAAGGATTCTCACCTGAAAGACATGCTTGAGTTTTACATGGGAAAGAATACTCCAGATAGACAAGAGTTCATCATCAATAATCTCAAGGTGGAGAAAGATGATATCGCTGAAGCGACACAAAAAGAAGAATTGGTTGAACAATAATTATCAGAAAGAGAATGTCAGAAGACATTGAAAATATCAATGAGGAAATGTCGGAAGGTGGAAGCCTTGGCGACGTAGTACAAGTACAAGGATTGTATAAAGACTGGTTCCTGGATTATGCGAGCTATGTAATTCTGGAGCGCGCTGTTCCGCACATTCACGATGGACTGAAACCTGTGCAGCGCAGAATTCTCCACTCTCTATGGGAAATGGACGATGGCCGTTTCAACAAGGTGGCTAACGTGATCGGTAACACCATGAAGTATCATCCGCATGGTGATGCCAGCATTGGTGATGCATTGGTGCAAATAGGCCAGAAGAATTTGCTGCTCGATATGCAGGGTAACTGGGGAAATATTTACACGGGCGACTCTGCTGCTGCATCTAGATACATTGAAGTTCGTCTCAACAAGTTTGCACTCGAAGTCGTTTTCAATCCGAAGACGACCAAGTGGCTGAATAGTTATGACGGTCGGAATAGGGAGCCTGATACGCTTCCTGTGAAATTTCCTTTGCTGCTGGCATTGGGTGTCGAAGGTATTGCCGTCGGATTGGCATGTAAAATTCTTCCTCACAACTTCCTCGAATTGATCGACGCGAGCATTGATATTTTGCGTGGAAAGCGCACGCACATCATGCCCGATTTTCAAACCGGTGGACTTGCAGATTGCACGGATTACAACGGCGGATTGCGCGGAGGAAAGGTTCGTGTACGCGCACGAATCAAAAAAGACGACAAGGAAAAAACACTGATCATTTCTGAAATTCCATTTGGAACAACTACTGTCTCGTTGATCGATTCCGTGTTGAAGGCAAATGAAAAGGGAAAAATAAAAATTAAAAAGGTTGAAGACATTACTACTGATAAAGTAGAAATCATTATTCATATCGCACCAGGAACGTCACCCGACAAAACGATTGACGCGCTCTATGCGTTTACCGATTGTCAGGTGAGCATTTCTCCAAACTCTTGCGTTATATCTGAAGATAAACCTGTGTTCATCGGCGTGGATGAGTTGTTGAAAATCTCAACTGAGCATACCAAGAATCTCATTCAGGATGAATTGAAAATTCAATTGAATGAGTTGAATGAGCAGTGGTTCTTCTCTTCACTCGAAAAGATTTTTATTGAGAAAAAGATTTACCGCAAGATTGAAGATTGTGAAACGTGGGAGGAGATTATTGACACCATTCATAAAGGACTCAAGCCTTTTGTGAAGGAATTCTTCAGAGAAGTCACTGATGATGATGTTTCGCGATTGACTGAGATCCGCATCAAACGTATCTCGAAATTTGATTCGTTCAAGGCCGATGATTTGATCAAAAGACTTGAAGGTGATATCAAAGATGTGAAACGCAAATTGAAGGAGTTAGT
>JAYTMF010000642.1:0-1115 GCA_043728755.1 Flavobacteriales bacterium | reverse complement strand
CATTCTACCTGATGAACCCGGATGTCCGTATGCCATTGGAAATGAAGATGGCGGGCATAAAGCGATTCTGAAAGATCTCGGATCATTGCAAGACTTCAGGCGTCTTGTGAAGGCTATCGAAGCAAAGGATATGGAAATTGCACTGGACTTTGCTATTCAATGCTCGCCCGATCATCCTTATGTAAAGGAACATCCGCAGTGGTTCAAATGGCGTCCGGATGGAACAATTCAGTACGCAGAAAATCCACCAAAAAAATACCAGGATGTGCTTCCTCTCGATTTTGAAAATGAGGATTGGGAGAACATGTGGATCGAGTTGAAGAGTGTTCTCGAATATTGGATGGAGCAAGGGGTCAGCATATTTCGTGTCGACAATCCACACACGAAAAGTTTCAATTTTTGGGAGTGGTGCATTGCTGAAATCAACAAGACAAATCCGAAGGTCATTTTTTTAGCGGAAGCATTTACACGTCCACGTGTGATGGAAAATCTTGCCAAAAGGGGATATCATCAATCATATACTTACTTCTCGTGGCGCAACAGCAAGTATGAGCTCACTCAATACATGGAGGAGCTCACCGGGAGTAATATGCGCGAATATTTCAGACCGAATTTCTGGCCGAATACACACGACATCAATCCCTATATTCTTCAGAGCGGTCACGAACCTCAGTATATCATTCGATTCTTTCTTGCAGCTGCATTGAGTAGCAACTATGGCATATTCGGACCTTGTTTTGAATTGCTTGAACACGCCGCATTGCCGGGAAGAGAAGAATATCTGGACTCGGAAAAATATGAAGTGAGACTTTGGGATTGGAACAAGCGCAACAAGTTGATGAAGATCATCGCGCTTGTGAATGCCGCTCGTAAAGAGAATGAAGCGATGCAATTCACCAATAATTATAGTGCTTGCAGCATCAACAATGAGCAGTTGATGGCATGGACAAAAGTACATGGCGATAACAAAATCATCTGTGTAGTCAACCTGGATGCCTACAACAAACAAAGTGGATCTTTACAATTATCATTGGAGGAGATAGGTCAACTTGAAGGGAAAAATTTCACCGTTCATGATCTCATAACGGGAGAAAAATATACATGGAAAGGAAGTT
>JAYTMF010000641.1:0-3955 GCA_043728755.1 Flavobacteriales bacterium | reverse complement strand
TCGACAAACTACGTGTGGCTATTTGGTGATGGAGCTTCCAGTATTTATCCAAATGCACAACATACGTATGGCACACATGGCTTTTATGATGTGCAACTTGTTGGCTATACTGATCAGGGATGCTTCGATACATTATCAATGTATGATTTGATCAAAGCGTACAGATTACCTATTGCCGACTTCCATTTCGATCCGGAAGAGACGACGATTTACGAGCCTGAGATCGGATTTTTTGATGAGAGCTCCTATGCGAATTTCTGGGAATGGAATTTTGGAGACGGCGGCACAGCTACCACACAGAATGCAGCACACACATATGCTAAGGCAGGCGAATGGAATGTGACACTTACCGTATGGACTAATTTCGGATGTAAATCCGTTGCAAATGATGTTGTGATCGTCAATGATATATTCAATGTATTTGTTCCGAATACGTTTACTCCCGATGGCGATGACATCAACGAAGTATTCTTGCCAAAATTGACAGGGCTTGATTTCATTGAGCATTACCGATTTGAAATTTTCGATCGTTGGGGAACGACCATTTTTACGACGAAGGATCCTCTTCAAGCCTGGACAGGCGATGTCCGCAACGGCGAGTATTTCGCTAAAGATGACGCGTACAATTGGTTGATCAAAGTGCAGTTAAAAGGCTCCGACAAAGAGCGAGTTTATAATGGCCATGTCCTATTGGTCCGATAGCATATTCAATGGAATTAGTTTAGAGGTGAGCGCAATTAAATTTCTGTCTCGTTTACCTAATCAAGCGACTGATTAAACGCACTCGACATAACTTCATTAAGTTTGCCGAAACAAATCAGTATGTCTGAAAGTCTTTCCCATTCTCAACTCAAAGAAAAGATCTCATTACTCAATCAATCGTTTGGGGTGAATATCGATGCAGAAGATTTCAAAGCTGAGAATTATTCCTCTTCAAGCGTTGTGGATTTGCTCGTGCAAAAAATCACCGAAGAATTAAGTGGAGAATGGACATCTGATATGGCATTTCACAAACTGAGATCGGCCATTTCGGAGATCACTACTACTTTACCAACATCCATTACGCTGGAGAGCGAGTTGAATACCTTGCTACCAAAAAGTGGTCGCAAACAAAAGATGAAACAGCTTGAAGAAAAGTTGGGTTTCAAGATCGATATCCTCAAGCCAAATGCTGCTCTCTATGGAATATTCATCTTACTCTTCTTCGCCTGTATTCCTGTTGGAATAGGTATGGATTGGTTTCTAAGCGGCATCTGCATGATTGTATTTGGAGTGATTATTTACGTGCTGGGTAAGACAGGAAACAATTTCAGAATGAAGACCGTCGGTCAGCTTGCAGATTTTCTCGCATGGAAAAACTATCTTGTACAAAAGCAAGGATTGCAGCAAATCAATACTGCGGAAGTTCAATCGAAAGTGGATGCTCTAATTTCCTAGAATCAGAAAAGTATTTCGAGATAATAAATACCTCGATTAATCTTTCACCAACACTTGGTTCACCCAATGCTCATTGTCGGCGACAACGTTGAGTGAATATACACCTATGGGCAAATCCATACCAATCGTGAAATTGCTTCCCGACGTAAAATGCTGGTCGCTTACCAGTCTTCCTGCGGGATCGAAGATCTTTACATCAATGCTATTCTTCACAGATTCGAATCCAACAAAAATATGATCGTTCGCTGGATTTGGATAAATAGTCATCGCAGTTGATTCACCTTCATGAACGCCGGCACAAGCATCTACGTTGAATACAAACGCGTCGGTAAAACTGCAACCATTGGATGTGGTAGCTGTGAGTATCAGCGCATGCGCGCCAAGATCCCAGGTGTTTCCTTGTATAATAAAAAACTGATTCACGCTTTCATCCTGCCAATGATAAGTAAGTCCGGGAGGCGCTGTGACGATAAGTTGATTATAGATACAAATAGTAGTATCATTTCCCAGGTTGAAGGAAAATGAGTTCTGTGAATTCAATTGATAGTTTTGATTCCAGTCGCAACCATGACTGTCGGTAACGACTACAGAATAAGCTCCTGAATGCAGCGATGACAAATCTTCAAGCTCACTTGAAAAAGTATCCGGTCCAATCCAGTTGTAAGTATAAGGAGATGTTGCGCCACTGGTGGTCACGTCAATGCTACCATTGTCACTTGCATCGCAATCAGGACCTGTGCCGCTTATAGCTACATTCCAAGAAGCAGGTTGAACAATTTGATACGTCTGGCTATAAGTTGTGCCGCAAGAAGACAACGCAGTAATGGTATATGATCCGGGACCAAGATTCGCTATGGAGTTGCTTTGACTATTGAATGCGTTCGGGCCTGTCCAGACACTGGTGAAATTCGAACCTGTTCCTGCAAAATAGGGATTGATGGAACCATCAGGATTTGCACCTTTGACCAATGGACAATCTATACTATTCACTTGCGCATTTAATGTGACAGTACCTAAGTAAGTTGTTACAGATAAATATGCAGTACCCACAGTACCTTCCCAACCGTCGAGTTGTATGTAATACATGTCGCCCGGGATCAAACAGGAAGCGTGCATCCTTGATGAAAATCCGTTAGCAACACTGCAACCTCCTGGCATGTCATCACTCGCAGCAATTAACTGAAATGTCGAAAAATTCTGGCAGTCTGTTGCGTGATAAAGTGCCAGTTGAGTATCGAACCCTGCTCCGCCTTCGTTGCAAGTGGTTATTTCATAAGCTACATTTTCCTCAGCGACGAAACGCGCCCAAACTGTATTGGAAACATTACCGTCACCACACCAGAAACCATAGATACCGCAATTTCCGGCTGGGGGCTGAGGTTCACTCAACTGCGCGATGGCTGTATTATTCGACATTGCAACAGCGCCTCCATCGGGCACAATATCGGTGGCACCGCACGGAGAATCATTCACAGGAAGACCACTATTGCCTGCAATGAATGTCCATGTATTGCCATAGCCACTACCTACATAAGCATGACTAAAATTTCCGTTTTCGTAAACTTCAAAAGCCAATCCGCCATCTCCGAAACTATCCATATAAATCAAATCAAAACTCATGTCAGCGGGAAGACAGAATGGCCCTTCACTCACCGTTGTATTGTCTAGATAGCCATCATTAACATTCGCCGGTGGCGTCCCTGTGCATCCAACAAGTGTATTGCTTCCAAAAGCAATGGTGCCATTGCCGCATCCGTTGCCCACAGGCACGAGTTCCCAATATGTTTCCTGTCCCCAGCCATCAACGGCAATGTTCATAGTCACCTCAATTTCACCGGCACTGCACTGTGAAAAGCTGATTCCAAGAAAAGAAAAATAGATGAAGGAAGTAAATAGAAATGCTCTCATTGTTGATTTGGTTTGTGCCAAATGTAAAGTCACAACGGAGCAATCAGCTAAGTTTTTTCAGCACTTTGAGGATTCTCATCTTTTGAATGTCCCTTTCTAGATTTGCAATTTATGATGTATGATTTGAGGCTGCCCAATGGCGTGACTCGGTTAGGCTTTGAGACATGGATTTTTCCAGCCATAAAAAATAATATTTAGTTGTGAATTATGAATTGCGAATGAGATGGAATTCACTCTGCGAATCTGTGTTCCTCTGTGAACTCCGCGTCCGAATTTCCTTTTTAGAAAAGAGCTAGAAGCAAAAGCAGAATGAGAATGATGAAAAGTTGGCACTTTCGTGAGTCGGAAGGATTTTCAATAACCACAGACATTGAGATGCCAACTATGAACTTTCGAACTCTGAACTTCCCGCTCTTTCGCTAAGAGCAGTCACTATGGATTTAGGAACAATGCTATCGTTAAAAATCGGGGTTTGCCCCCACCAAAAAGCCCCGCACGATTGCAGGGCTTATTGGCTTAAACTGAAAAACTAAAAACTATTGTAATTGTTTGAATCGTACGATTCAAAGCAACCAACTCTAATTGTGCATCGGCCTGAGCCATCAACACG
>JAYTMF010000640.1:0-3983 GCA_043728755.1 Flavobacteriales bacterium | reverse complement strand
AACAGCTATTGCGCTGCAATGAGTAGGAATGGGTTGATTGAATGCGAATGATCTGATGACTGTGTCCCCCGCCAATGCTGTCTCACCCAAAAAAGTGCCTTGACAATGCGCACGATAAGTGCCGGCACTCTTCACGTGATATTCATACGTGGCTCTTTCCACGAAAGAATCGAAACAAGGATACCAGACTTTTCCAAAATTGGGAGGAATCGTGCTGAGGCCGATACCCAAACTATAGATGTAGTTGCTTTCAAAATAAAAACCTCCCCAAGTTGGATCTTGATATGGATGACCTTGATAATAGACAGTGACTGATGCGGTATCGCTTGTAGCAAGTGTTGAGTTAAAGTTTAGCTGAAGAATATTATTCGCGTATGAATAATCAAGTGCTTCACCTAAATACAAAACAGAATCTATTTGCAATTGATAAAGGTCAAAACGAATGGATGTTTGACCGGGCATCAACGCGCGAAAACGAACAGTCGTCGCAGCCACAATTTGTTGAGCGGCATAATTGGTGACATCGATATTGATGAGGTAACTCAAGATATCAAAAGTGTCACTTCTCGCAATACTTTCATTGAGTAATACCTTTTCAATTGACGTCAATGCTTTGCGTTTCACTCCCGCTTTATTGTGATGGTGGCATCCATGGTGTCTTTCCTCTTGAGCGTAAGTGATGATGGTCATAAAACCAAAAAGGAAAACCAGAACAAGTTTTAGAATTTTCATAGATCGCGGTATTGCGGAATAAAATTAATGCCGATAAGCGGCAGAGGCCAAAAGATCAAAGGTATAAGATTGAATTCTCAACGTTGCAGCATTTCATTCGTCAAACTATCAACAGCGGCCAGCCAATCAAATTGATCCACAACGAATGCCCTGCCTCTTTCTCCCAACAGTCTTGCTTCATCAGGTTCGCTCAATAATCGAACAGCCATAGCAGCAAATTCTTCATTGGATTCGCATATCAACATGTGCTCTTCATTTTTGGCATTCATCGCATTTGCTGCTATCCCCGACGTGATGCAAGGTAATGTCATGCACATGGCTTCAAGCAATTTATTCTGAAGTCCACTGCCTCTTCTAATTGGCGCCATGAATATTGCTGACTGATCATATGCACCGCGTATGTCTTCCATCCAACCGCTCACATGTATGACATCACTCTGCAATTGTAAAATACTTCTCGCAGGATTTGCTCCGGCAATCAACAAAGTTGCATTGGGAATGCTCTTCTGAATCAATGGCAAAATCTCCTTCGCTATGCGCAATGCACAGTCTACATTTGGTGGATAGCTCATATTTCCGGTGAAAGCAATATGGTATTTATACTGATCACGATTCGGCATGAAGTATTGCGAATCAATTCCATTTGGAATAACGGCGATTTTATTTCGATCCGGATGAAAAATGAGTTGCCTGTCTTGTTCGCTGATTATAGTGTGGTGATCAAAATAATCGTAAATCAAATTTTCATAGGCTGTCAATCTTTTGGCCTCTTCACGAACAAAAATCCTCATCCACCATGATGCATCGTTTGATCTTCTTCTAAGCCCTGAGCTCAGCGCGTCCATGTAGTCGAGTGTCTTTTTGTATTCATGTCGATGCTTGACGTACTCACTGGTTCTGATGAGTTGACAATAAATGTGATCGGGATGAATAGCATCCATCAATTTGCTGATCTTTCTATTTGCCTGTGCCTGATAAAAATAATGAACCTGAAATGGCCGATCACTGAAAAGTGCTCTTATCAGTCGCCATCCTATCATCAATTTATTCAATTGAATGACATGAATATGAGGTGTGATTTTTTTTAGCTCATCGACGGCTCCTTGGTCAAATGACTTATCGTTAAGGCAACACAAATGCACATCATGATTTCGTGCCAACATTTTCAACTGGTGAAATGCCCTCAGTTTATCGCCCTTCTCAAGCGGCCACGGCACACGGCTTACCAGCATGAAAATTCTCATACTTTACGCAACTCTTTGTAAAAATTAATCAGATTAGCAGTGATCACGTCGTTGTTGAAATGTATGAGAGCATGGTCACGGCCTTCTGTTTTGAGTTTCTTCATCAACTCTTGATTTGTAAATAATTCATCCAAAGCCTGTAACCATTCATCGGGCCGATCCGCGAGCATGATGTTTTTACGGTCTGTACAGTCAAGTCCTTCTGCGCCGAGTGTAGTGGATATCACCGCCTTTCCAAGAGCAAGACCTTCTATTATTTTCACTCTGATACCACCCGCACTCAGCAAGGGAACTACCATGATCGCCTTCGATTGCATGAATTGAATTGCATTCTCCACTTCACCCACCATGATGACGTTCGGATGTGGAGTTCGGCTGATTTCCTCCGACATATTTCTTCCCGCGAGGTACATTTTCAGATCAGGATATTTCTCATGGATCTTTGGCCAGATATAATTTAGAAACCAGAGAATTCCTTCCAGATTCGGCCCCCAATCCATTGCTCCGAGATGAAACAATGCTAATTCCACAGGTTGATCTTCGTTCAACGGATAATCTGAAAGGTCTATACCAAAAGGAATGGTTCGTATTTTTTTTTCAATTCCGAGTGCAAGAATTCTTTTTTTGTCTTCTTCGCTGATGGCGGCAATTCCGCTCACTTCGTTCAACATACTCAACTCGTATGTTTTCAGTTTCCTTGAGAGATAATGAAGATACCCTCGCTTCAATACGTTTCGCGTGCCGCGTGCGATCTTTTCCCAAATCACAAACTCCAGATTATGTGACCGCAACACGATGGGTGTTTTACAATATCTGCGGATAGTAGCAAGATAGGGTGTCATAAAAAGGCTTTCCAGATGAATGACATCAAATTCTTCCTTCTTGAGGATCTTCGAAAGTTTGATGTCATAATCAGTGCTAAAAAACCGACTGATGTTATAAGAATCTGATGTCATGAAATTTGAAAAAGCATCAACTGCATTTAGTCTGGTGTCGATGTACACGCCCTCGATGCCGGTTTGATCAATATAATCCTGCGGAATTTCTGCGGGGAGAAAGTCATGCTTCTGTGTAAAAATGGTTAGAATTTTCACTTTATGTCCCGCTGCGAGCAAACCGTGCGTGATATTATTCATCGCAATACAGCCTCCATCACGGGCGGGAAGCGGTGGTTTCAAACATAATTGCAAGATCTTCATAAGACTTCAGGCTTCGATTTGAGCCTCAAAAATTCAAGTATTTTACCAAATGTTTTCACGTAAGCGTCGCGATCAAGCAGTGCCGCTTCTTTAGTGGCTCGGAAAGTAATCCATAAACTCAGCGGCAACAAAACTACCGTGCTCATCCAGATTCCGAACCAAGGCTCAAGCAGACCGTTCTTCGACATGCGCTCTCCGGCCATAGTCAATAGCTGGTAAAAGACAAACAATCCCAGCGCAATTAATGTCGGCAATCCTATTCCACCCTTTCGAATGATTGCTCCCAATGGGGCTCCAATAAAAAACAGGACGAGGCACACAACAGCAAGAAAAAATTTACGATGCCATTCAATTTTATATCGGTTGATGTATTTCTCCCTTCCCGAAATTTCATCTACCTGCCTTTGCATCGCATCCCTCAATCTCTTGGTATTCTCACGAGCAAGATTTTCAGCTTTGAGTCGCTCCGCAGCATTGAGGTCATCAAAGAGCATTATCGGCGCAACAGCTACCGTACTATCGTGCATATGAGCGATGGCACGGGAACTCATCAGCATCATATTCGATTCATGGAATTGAATTCTAACGCTGTCGAGTGATAATTTCAAACTATCAATTGCTTCATCCAATTGCGGTACGGTCATCATCTCCGCCGGATTCTTCATCAACTCTTCGTTATCCGCGGAAAATGCAAGTGAACTCAGATCAAGTCGGATGACCATCCTTTCGAAACTGCTTTGGACAAGTGGAAACTGTGGATTGGCTGATTTCTTATCTTTTTGCTCGTCGTAACTATGACCATTAAATA
>JAYTMF010000639.1:0-1281 GCA_043728755.1 Flavobacteriales bacterium | reverse complement strand
AGCAATCTTGAAAGACTCAACAGATGGAATTGCGCCTACGAGATGTTTAAGGAAAGGCCCATCGTAGGTTGGGGACCCGGAACATATCAATTCGCATATGCTCCTTTTCAAAGGTCCAAAGACCGAACGATTATCAGTACAAATCAAGGAGACGGTGGCAACGCACACAGTGAATATCTCGGGCCATTGTGCGAACAGGGAGTGTTCGGGTCCGCATTGTTCATTGGCATATTACTCATTGTTTCGTTCATGTCATTCCGACTTTTCTACAACACTAGAAAACATGAATTGAAGATCGTCATCGCATCCACTTATTTGGGATTGATGACCTATTTCATACATGGTGTATTGAATAATTATCTGGACACAGATAAAGCCTCTGTACCATTCTGGGGATTCATTGCCGTGCTCGTTGCTATTGACTTGTATCACGGAAATAAAAATTCTGCACCTCTATCTCATCGCCAGTAAACGCTTTATTTCAAAGCAAGCATCAACGCATTTGCTTTCACCTGACATTCCTCGTATTCCTCGTTGGGATCGCTCAAAGCAGTGATAGCACCACCGACGCTATACGATAGATAGGATTTAGTGTCGTTGTACAGCATGCTTCTTATCACCACATTGAAATCAAAATCACCTTCAGGAGTTATGTAACCTAAGGTTCCTGAGTACAAACCTCGCGCTGATAATTCAATTTCATCAATCAATTCCATTGCGCGAATTTTAGGAGCGCCTGTCATACTTCCCATTGGAAATGTATCACGAATCACCTCGGAAAACGACACACCCGGCTTCACTTCAGCGCTAATGGTTGAGATCAAATGATGCACAGTCTGAAAGGTATGAACACTACACAATTCTTCTACGCTCACACTTCCCTTCACTGCAAATTTTGAGAGATCATTTCGCACGAGATCAACGATCATTACATTTTCTGATCGTTCCTTTTTGCTATTCACAAGACGATATTTTAACGCAACATCTTCCTCTTCCGACATTCCCCGTTTGATGGTGCCTTTGATCGGCTGAGAAATAATTTTTGAGCCGGACTTTTTGATGTATCGCTCGGGAGAAGCGCACATCACATGCAAATCGGCGTGTTTTACATATGCTGAAAATGGCGCATGGGTATAGGTCCGCAACTTCTTCCATAGTGATAATGGATCGGGGAGCTTCACTTCAGCGAAGTATTCCTGACAATAATTTACCTCGTAAATATTACCATAGTGAATGTGTCTTTGCAATGAATGTATTGCCTCTATATACGCTTCTCTTAGA
>JAYTMF010000638.1:0-3298 GCA_043728755.1 Flavobacteriales bacterium | reverse complement strand
ATCGGGTCGTAGACCGGTTTTTGCGCGAATTCCCCGTCCTCGCCGAAGCCGCTGATCGAGGATTGAACTAAACACTTGTATCCATCGGCATTTACCACTGTATGATTTCTCAACCATTGGTCTGTTTTATAAATCACATTGGTATAATATTCCATATTGACATATCGCATACATTCCTATTCCCTATATCCTCATCCTATTTATAGCTTCTCTGCTGCACCTTAATGTTCTCATACACCAATTCCTCTTTGTTCAACTTTGGTGCTGAGGCATTGCCTGTCCATTCCCATGCTGCAACATATTTAAAATTCTCATCATCGCGCATAGCTTCACCTTCTTCTGTTTGGTATTCTTCGCGGAAGTGTCCACCGCAACTTTCCTTTCTTTCTAAAGCATCGATACACATCAATTCACCCAACTCCAGAAAGTCTGCGACGCGCAAGGCCTTTTCCAATTCCTGATTCATCTGATCAGAAGAACCCGGTACACGTACGTTTTTATAAAAGTCCTCCCGTATTTTTTGAATCTCAGCGATAGCTTCCATCAATCCATTTTCATTGCGAGCCATACCACATTTTTCCCACATCACTTTTCCAAGACGCTTGTGAAAATGATCGACAGGTTGCGTACCTCCGTTATTCATGATACGTGTGATTTGATCGCGCACACTTTTTTCCGCTTCATCGAACTCGGACGTCTTCGTATCAATTTTTCCCGTGCGTATTTCATCAGCGAGATAATTTCCAATGGTATATGGAAGAACAAAATATCCATCGGCGAGACCTTGCATCAATGCAGATGCGCCAAGTCTATTTGCTCCGTGATCGCTAAAGTTGGCTTCACCACAGGCGTACAATCCGGGAACATTGGTCATCAATTCATAATCCACCCAAAGTCCACCCATGGTGTAGTGCACAGCGGGATAGATCATCATCGGTGTTTTGTATGGGTTCTCAGCAACGATTTGATCATACATCTGAAACAGATTTCCGTATTTCTCTTCCACCACCTTCGTTCCCATGTCGATGATCTGCTGTTCTGTCGCATTGTGCATGCCTTTGACATTCGCTTGTGCATGACCATAACGTTGAATCGCAGAGGAGAAATCGAGGTACACAGCTTCACCCGTTGCATTCACTCCATATCCTTCATCGCATCTTTCCTTTGCTGCGCGCGATGCAATATCTCGCGGCACAAGATTTCCAAACGCAGGATATCTTCTCTCCAAATAATAGTCACGATTCTCTGCAGATATATCCTGAGGCTTTAATTTTTTAGAACGAATAGCCTCTACATCCTCCTTTCTCTTAGGCACCCAAATTCGCCCGTCATTTCTCAACGACTCCGACATCAATGTCAATTTCGATTGATGATCACCGCTCACCGGAATACAAGTAGGATGAATTTGAGTGTAACATGGATTGCCGAAAGTTGCACCCTTCTTGTGCGCGCGCCATGCGGCAGTTACATTACTTCCCATGGCATTGGTGGAAAGGAAAAAAACATTTCCGTAGCCACCTGTGCAAAGCACCACAGCATGCGCGGCATGTCTTTCAATAGCGCCGGTGACAAGATTTCGAGCAATTACGCCGCGTGCTTTTCCATCCATGACAACAACATCCAACATCTCATGTCTGTTGAGCATCTCTACTGTGCCTTTGCCTATTTGCCTGGAGAGAGCAGAATACGCACCGAGTAATAATTGTTGTCCGGTTTGACCCTTCGCGTAAAACGTTCTCGATACTTGCGTACCACCGAATGATCGGTTGTCGAGTAATCCGCCATAATCGCGAGCGAACGGAACGCCTTGCGCCACACATTGATCAATAATGCTGGAGCTGACCTCTGCGAGGCGATGCACGTTGGCTTCGCGAGCGCGATAGTCACCACCCTTGATTGTATCATAAAAAAGACGGAACACTGAGTCACCGTCGTTCATGTAATTCTTGGCTGCGTTGATTCCACCTTGAGCAGCAATACTATGCGCTCTTCTTGGAGAATCTTGGAAGCACATGGCCTTCACTTTATATCCCATCTCAGCGAGAGAAGCAGCGGCGGCAGCACCGGCTAGCCCTGTTCCCACAACGATGATCTCTATACTTCTTTTATTTGCTGGAGCTACGAGACGGACGTGATCTTTGTAATCTGTCCACTTTTTATCGAGTGGTCCTGAAGGTATTTTTGAATTGAAGCTCATGCTTTATTTCTAAATGAAAATGATTGATTCAATGATGACTGACTTCAGAATTATGCAATCCATCCCAGATACATGGCGATAGGCATCGATGCGAAAACGCTGGGAACAACAACACTAAAAGCATCTCCGGTGAAGGTGATCATATCTTTATACTTCGTGTAATTAATTCCCAGTGACTGAAACGCACTTCTGAATCCGTGCAACAAATGCCAGAAAAGAGAGAAGCATCCCAACACATAAAGCACAACTACCCATGCATGTTGAAATACAAATTTCATTTCCCCGAAGAGGTCTTCGTAGCGATGTCCTTCATAGATAATGTGCTGTGGTATTACCGTCAAACCTGTGATTCGGGACTTCAACCAAAAGTGATAAAGGTGCATGATGAGAAAGAGCAATATCAAAGTGCCCAACAAGGCCATGCTGCGCGAATACCACTTGCTGCTTGCAGAAGATTTTTCGAAGGCATATTTCACCGGTCGTGCTTTTCTGTTTTGAAAAAAAAGCATCAATCCATCAATGATGTGAATGATCAATCCGAGGAAGAGAACAATTTCCATGGTTCGGATGATGAGATTGGTACCCATGAAGTGCGCCCATTTATTAAACGTCATACCACCATCGTTGAAAAAGATCATTGCATTGATTGCACAGTGAACGATGAGGAAAGAGATGAGAAAAAACCCGGTGAGCGACATCCAGTATTTTTTCATGAGAGAACTACCGAAGAGACCTTTGGCCATATTGCTTGTAAATGCTAAAATTTATGCTGCGAATGTACACGACACCTTCTGTGTAAAAGCAATCTGACATTGATTTGGTTCAAAATGTCGGGCCTTGAATATACCTATTTGCAATGCAAACTGAACCAACTATAAATCATTGCGTTCCGATCACTCGTCAAAGTATAGAGAATATGCATCATAAAAAATCAACCCTCAGCACCACGCGTTGGTAGTGTGAGGGTTGAATATTAATTGTCTGAATATTTCGTGTGGCAATTGGTATTACAACGATTAGTTTTCGGCCTTCATCCGTGGCGCTCCAAAATCAAAGCGATAGGAAATCATCATTCCAATTGTGGCGGTTGGTTCGTAAACC
>JAYTMF010000637.1:0-1522 GCA_043728755.1 Flavobacteriales bacterium | reverse complement strand
AATGTAATGCGATCAAGTTCTAACTTCAATCCAAAGTAACTTCTATTCACCATGTCATCTTTGGAATTTCGCATCATCATAAAGGCACGTGCATGCACTTCCATCAAAACATTGTTGCGCGTATTTGCTAATCTGAACATTAATGCATTACCATTTTCAAAGGGAGCAACGACGGCATTTATGCTGTATCTCAGCATGGCTTTTGGCCTCGAAAAACGAGCAAACAAAAGTCCGGTTGCTATGGCGAAAAAAATGAGTCCGGTAAATGCCTCGAATGACGCCATGGTGCTTGCGGGAATGCCTGAAGGAGCAATGGCGCCATAACCAACGGTCGTAAATGTTTGTGTAGAAAAGTAGAAACAATCCAGAAAAGTCCCCATGAGTGTTTCTCCTCGAACTCCTATTAAATGTTCCGTTCCGATCATAAAATAGAACACTGCAAACACCACACTTAGGAAAACATATCCGATGAGCATGTAAAGAAAAAACACGAAATTGCTAATGTGCAACAAATATTGATACACGTTGCGCAAACCCCTTCCGCCACCTTTTCGATTCACATTGAAGCTACCGTCTTTGTTGACCAACCGCTTCGATTTTCCACCAATCTTTTCTCCAAATCCAGGATCGTGAATACGCGACTTCTGCGATGGTGCATTGATCTTCATAAATTTTATGAAATTGCTACTGGTGTGGCAAATAGGTCGTAATGTTCAGCTTTATCTATTGTAACATCGGCGAAGTCACCTACACGAAGATATCCGGCTGATTTGTCAATGATTACTTCATTATCTACTTCCGGAGAATCAAATTCCGTTCGACCTATGTATTGATCGCCTTCCATACGATCAATCAAAACTCGCACGTTTTTTCCAATTTTCTTCTGATTCAGATCGTATGAAATGTGTGACTGTATCTCCATGATTTCCTCCGTTCTCTTCTTCTTTGTGCTGGCCGGCACGTCATCTTTTGAAAGATGCGCATGTGTGTTCTCTTCATGTGAATATGCGAATATGCCCAGCCTGTCAAATCTTTTTTGATCCACCCAACTTTTCATCTCTTCGAAATCTTCCATTGTTTCGCCGGGATATCCTGCGATAAGCGTCGTTCGCAATGCTATACCAGGCACCTTCTCGCGAATGGTTTGAATCAATGCATCCGTTTTTTCACGGGTAATTCCTCTTCTCATGGCTGTCAACATTTTCGTTGTAGCATGTTGCAAAGGCATATCGAGGTATTTACAAATATTGTTGCGCTCGTTCATTACGTCGAGAATTTCCAGGGGAAAACCGGACGGAAAAGCATATTGCAATCGGATCCATTCAATCCCTTCAACGTCACTCAGCCTGCGAAGTAGATCCGGTAATTGGCGTTGACGATAGATATCCAATCCGTAATACGTCAGATCCTGAGCGATCAATATCAATTCTTTGGTGCCCTGAGCGGCCAGTTTTTTAGCATTCGTAACGAGTTGCTCCATTGGAGTGCTGATGTGTTTGCCTCTCATCAATGGAATCGCACA
>JAYTMF010000636.1:0-4943 GCA_043728755.1 Flavobacteriales bacterium | reverse complement strand
GTGAAATTCAGTATTGACGAATAATTTCCATTGTCGTCGTTACATGTGATGACAGTTCCTCCACATGCGTCGTAAAGCGCAATACGTGTGTCATTCAATGTTCCGAGAACAGTCTGAATCGTAATATTTCCACCCGTATAAACAAAAGAGAACCAAATATCTTTAATACCGATACCACCGCACCCGGGATCCGGACCATTGACCACAGTATTGAGATTGTTCACTGTCAACGGGCCGTCATTGGGAATTAGCATTATCGCATCCTCACATGCATCGTTTGTTGGTGCCTGAGAAAATGTGGAAGAAGCGTTCACTGAAAAAAGAATAGCCAGACCAATTGAATAAAAATATTTCATCACAGAAAATTGTAGGTTTCAAAAAAGTGCGTATCAAATCTAATTCGTTTCACACAAAATCTATAAACACGAAATGGGCTTTCGGGTTGCATTCCTAAAAAACAAACAGATATGTCATCTACACTGAAACCCTCGTCCTATCTGGACTCTATTGATTTTTTTATCGTTGCCTTTACAAATTCCCGATGCGCTTTCGTCAAGCCATCTGGAGCAGCGGCAGTTGTCATCAATTCTTCAATTCTCTTCATTTCACTAAGAGCCATACTTTGACTGATATTATCGTATCTTGTTTTTGGATTAAGTATATCGATCAATTTCTGTACATATTCAATCTGAAGATTCTGACGAAAAGTACTTACGCCTGTTTTCAGGTCGTACTGAAATATTGCATTGGTAAGGTCAGTCATCACTTCATCCAGCTTGTATGTATTGCCATAAAGCTGACTGTCCGTAATCCGCAGCAGAACATTTTCGTGCAACAATTGATTAAGACATTCTACTTGCATTGCTAACACACGCTGATGGATGTGTGGATCCTCATTCTTTGAGAAGTGACTGAAACCTCTTCTTTGCTGCATGAGAAAATTGTAAAGTGTACCAGAAGCGTTGAAGGCGTCGGCAGAAAATGCATATTTCGCCAGCGCGCTCATCGCTGCCTTTTGCTTTTCTTTCGTCACGGGTTCAAAAGGACGCACTGTAGTGTTTTGTCCAATAAATGATCTATCGATATGTACGCCGCCGATCTGCCTTGTCATGATTCGTATCTGATTGCCATACTCACCCGTTGCGATCAAATATGAATCGAGCAGTTCTTCATAGCTCTGTTGATTTTTTTCAAATCGCGATTTCAATTTCGGCAATATCGCATTGATCAATTCGCATCTTTCCGCAGCATAGGCCACCGGATCATTTGTCAGATCGTAAATATTGACATCCGGATCGATGCCTTTGCCACTTGAGCGCATATCATCAGCGTCATTGCCATACATCAGGTTTTCATCCGTACTCCGATCAGTGATCCTCTTCAACTGCAATTCTTCCATCAACGGATCATCCTTGGTTGGGCTATATCCATATTCAATCACCCACAGATCATACAATCCCGGTCTCGTGTCGCAATACAACGTCTGTTCATTTGGATTCAGTTGATAGTTGAATGCAGGATATTCCATTACGCTATTTGTGAGCCCTTTCATGGTCACCTTCTCCGGATCTTTTACATCTTTTAAACTACTCATCGTACTGGCGCACATGTTATGCGTCAGGCCAAGTGTGTGACCCACCTCATGAAGAACAAGTCGGAAGAGCAATTGCTTGACTATTTCCTTTTGTGCAGCTTCATCCATTCCTAAGACTGCTGCTGCGGTTGCTCCGAAAATCAAATTGTGATTGGTGTGATGCGAAGCTGAACACAAGAATGGATTGCGGATTTGCTTTTCGCTTTCAGCATTCAACGTTTCATCGTTTAAAAATCCGGTGCTCTTGAAAATCTTTTCTGCATTCACACGACTAACGATCGAAGTAAACTCCAGCATGATATCGGCACCGAGTATTTCACCCGTTCTTGGATTGACGAAACTTGGTCCATATCCTCCAAATGGAGGCATTGGTGAAGAAGTCCAGCGAAGTACGTTGTATCGGATATCGCCAGCATCCCAACCTGCATCATCCGGTTGCACTTTACAAACTACCGCATGACTAAACCCCGCCTGCTCAAATGCAACATTCCAACTTTCACACGCTTCCTTAATAATTGCGCGCAACTCCTTTGGAGTAGTGTTCTCGATCCAATAAGTGATGGGCTCTATTGGATCGGAAATTTTCGCTTTAATATCTTTCTTTTCAAGATTCCATTTGTGGATGACATCCTTATATGGTGTCGGCGAAAAACTTGTCATATCGTTGATCTGCGTAGCGAAATATCCTATGCGCGGATCATCTCTCCGTGGCTTGAAATTGTTGGATGGCACTTCGAGAATAGTATGCTGAAACTTTATGGTGATATTGCGCGGATCTGCTAGTGCGCCGGAAAAAATGGTTGGTGATGCATTTTCATAAACATATGTGACATCCACTTCTGTGTTCTGTGGATAATTCTTCACCCGTGCTATTCGCGATTTGGAAGAACTTAGTGAACCCAGCGCTCCGGCAGGTGCACCAGGAGGCGTAGGCATCTTGATCAATTGAAATTTCTCAGAAAGAAATATAGCATCCCCATCCATGAGATAACTTTTCTTGTCTTTACTCGTGGCTTCTATTTTCTCACTGGCCAAAATAGGATCGTTAATATTGGCATTGGCAGCCTTGCTGATTTCAGATTCCGGATTGTAATAAAAACTGGTGTTCTGCTGGATGATATCCATCATATCGTATGACTTATTAAAGGAAATAATCTTGCTTCCACCATAAGATCCACGGAAATATCCGGCCTCAACCGGTGCGTCAATGATGTGATTGAAATAGATGAATTCCTTTCCCAACTGATCCTCTCGCACTTCCAAATAGGTCTTGCCGCTCACGCTATCGCGCCACATCGTCAACAAGCCATCTGAACGATGACATTTCTTTGTAAGGTCTGAGAATTTATCCTCATCCTTCTTCTCTTCCTTCACTTGCTCCTTGCTATTCGCTTTGGATTTATCCTTCTTCTTGAACTGTGCGCAATAATCATTCGGCATCAAAAGAATGGCGGCCAGAATTATGGGTAGTGCTTTTTTCATCTTAAATAGTAGTTGGTCATTTTGCCGCTAATCTAATGGATTGAACAGTACGCCTTCAACCATTCATCATTTTCATTCCTGTCAATTCGCTATCCAATGCGTTCCGAATCAAGGATGTTTTTTATTGTCGAAGCATAAAGAATGATTTTCTTTGCGGGATGAGATCGACTGAATTAATTTTTTCCAATCACGCAGCTGAGATTTATAAAGCGATCATATATGATCTCCAGCAGGCTTCTTTGCTTGCTGCAGAGAAAGTAAGATCACGGATCATGCATAAGTTGCATCTCATACATCATCAACCCTTGCAAGGGTCAAAGCCCGTGGAAATTGGAATTGAGGGGCATTTTCGGGTTGCGAACGCACTCAATTTCAAGATCTATTTTCTCGTGGAAAAAGAGCGCATTTGCATTGTAGATATTTTACAAGAAAAAGGAACGAAGCCACTTTGATCTCCCATCCGTAAGAAATGATTACTTATAATCCAAAGGAGTGGTTCTCGCAAATTATGCGTTTCCACAAAGCTGATACAGTTCGAAAACTAACCCCTACGATGTTATTGCTGGCGGGTCTGACATTCTTGATCGTATTACTCGATCTGCATGTTCTGCATCTTGGGCCTGATCATCAGGTGGTGAAAATCTCATTGATGTACAGCCTCCTTGGGTTTGTCATTTCTTTGTTGCTCGTATTCAGAACAAATACGGCTTATGAAAGATGGTGGGAAGGAAGAAAACTCTGGGGACAGCTCGTTAACTGTTCAAGAAATTTGAGTATTAAGCTGAATGCCATAATAGATGATGATTCGGAAAAAAAAGTGCTCTTTCAGTTCTTGATTCACTTTCCATACGCTCTCAAAAACCATTTGCGCAATGTGGTCTCAATGAATGAGAAAGAGCTGTCGGAACTATTTCAAATCACAGATTTAAAAGACAAGAAGCATATTCCTCTTCAAATTATGAATGAGCTATATAAGAGAATTGTCGGGCTCAATAAGACAGGGAAAATCAATAACGAACAAATGCTGATGCTCAATCTGGAATTGCAACAGTATATGGAAATATGCGGTGCCTGCGAGCGCATCAGAAACTCGCCCATTCCATTTTCATATTCAACTTTTCTCAAAAAGTTCATTTTTATTTACGTAATCACTCTTCCAATCGCATATGCTCCGGTACTCGGCTACTACTCGATGGTCATCGTCACTTTCATATTTTACGTATTGGCATCTTTGGAAATCATTGCTGAAGAAATTGAAAATCCGTTTGGAGTAGATGCCAACGATTTGCCTCTGGAAGAAATCTCGAAAACAATTCGTACGTCGATCGAATTGATCTCAAAAAAATCCTGATCTACTTTATAGTTTTCCGTCGAAGCGATAAACCGGAAAGACATTGGCACTTTGCTCATAGTAATCGGAGTGCTTGTAAATCCAATACAACTGATTCCAGTGATTGGCCTCCAGTGCAGGATCATTTCTCAGCGCATTTTCAAAATCCATTTTCAGCTTTACATCCGATTTCAGAAGGGAATCTGCTATGTCTTCAAAAACATAATCACTAAACCATTCTTTCTGTTGTAGCACGGAATCAAAAAAATTCCATGCAAAAAAGCCATCTTCACTTTGTGGTTCCAATACCTCACAGATATACTTTTTTGCAAGCTGGTTGGTTGCAACGTAGTAGTCTCCTGCGTAGCATGTGACTCTCTTTTTTCGCAATTCCACTTTCACATCGCTATGCAAAAAATGTCCCTCATAAGGCTTCGCCGGTGAATGGTAATCGAGTAATGAATATGCATTGGCTTCCAAGATGGTGTCACGTTCAAATTGTTTCATTTCAACACCATTCCATTGAAGTCGTTCGAT
>JAYTMF010000635.1:0-1823 GCA_043728755.1 Flavobacteriales bacterium | reverse complement strand
AGAATGGATTCGACTTGCGTTTGAAAAACCCTCACATGAAATTAGATGCTCCAACAATATGAAGAGTCTTCAAAATTTTTTATGCTCGCTTCGGATATTTTTTCTTAGCGGCAGATTTTCCAACCTCCTTCTTCACCACCACCACCTTCTCAATCTTGAATCGATCACCTTCGGTATTCAACTCTTCAAGCAACACCGCGTAGTACTTCCTCTTCTGAATTTTACATTTCAACCAGCAAAAAAATGTCACCGCTTGAAGATCGTGTTCTTGCGTTTCAAAATTTTCCATCGCCTTGCGCACCCTCTGCCGAAAACTTTTTTTCTCCACCACACTTGGTTCGCGCACCACCTTGGCGATCAAATCCAGAAACAACTTTGCGTGTCCATACTCCGCACGTTTCAGGAAGGCGGCATAGCTTTTTCGAATGCGCAAGAGTTGCGATATCGCTGGTTCGAATTCTTCCAGCTCATGTAAGACAATCAACAAGATCAATTCTTTTTTGAAACACCACTCTTCGCCCATCGTGCCGTAGAGTCCCGGATAGTTCTGGTCGATTTGATAAAGCAATTGTTTCGCTTTGCGGAATTCCTCTTCATGAAAATGAAACACCACTTTGTTCAGCTCCATGTTCAAACGCTCCTTCACAAAATTGCTTTCGCTCAATTGTGCAAGTCCTTGTGCGAGGGTTTGTATACCCTGTTTGTTTTCGCCACGTGCAGATTCCGCGCGCGCTTTGAGTGAGATGTATTTCGGATAGTAAATCGTCTGCGACCAAAAACCTTTTTGCAAGAGCGGATGCATTTCTTTGAGGCGCTCATCCAACAGATCAAACTTCCTGTTGCGCAAGTGCGCTTGCGCAATCATATATAAGAAACCCAGTTCCGCTTCCGCTGATCCATTTTGAAAAGCATTGGCGGCTTTCAGTGTTTCATAATGTGCGAGAACCACCGGCTCGAAATGAAAGGAGAATCGATGAGAAAAACACACAACCGAATCGAAGAAAATTAATTAAAAACAACTGACAACAATCGCATCAATATTGCCCCCGAGAAATGCTCAAATTACACTGTTAACTTTAGGTGGTCAATTTGAGCCGGAATTTGCTGGTCAAATTTGCCGGAATGTCCACTATGGAAAAAAAATACCGAATTCACTTCTGATTATAGGATGCGCGCAATCTGCTGAACTTCATTTCAAAATTATTTTCGGGAGATTCGAAAGGAAGCGTTCCGATTCTTACCACCATGTTCATTTTATCAATCATTTCGTAGTAAATAAACTGTGGAAAATCATGTGAGGCATTCGTGAACAATACTTTTTGACTGGACTGAGAAACTGCGGTGAAATGTATTGGCGCTCCATCGTTTTGACTGATCACTGTTGCAGTGTATGTGAGTGAATCACCGACCCACTTTATTTCAAGATATTCCTTATCAGACTCCACTCCACCGCGTGATTCTCTTCCAACACCCTTCAAATGACGCTTTCCCGAAGACTCCCAAGATTCTGTCATCGTCGCATCTTCCTGCTCACTGTACCAAATACCTTCCAACTGCCGCAGGTCAAACCTGTTGGCATTTCCACACCCCGCTAGCAATAAAACAACTATTACGGGTAATAAGAAGTATATCGTACCAATCAATCTTTTCATGTCACCCCGGCTGTTTTTCAAAATCGAAAATGATACGGATATTATTGCCATCCCGCGGACCTTCTATATATGTCTGCATCGTGCTGTCACTCTTTAATTCATAGACAATTTTCTTAGGAAAATCATGACCAACATTGCTGAATTCAATTCTGTCGGATGATTGAGCACTGA
>JAYTMF010000634.1:0-3754 GCA_043728755.1 Flavobacteriales bacterium | reverse complement strand
CCACAAAACCCGCAGTGGTTGATCCATCTGTTTCGTCTCAAGTACCTGCTCAGGGTGCAACTCCGGCTGTTACCGGAGGCAAACCAGCACCAACTGGAGTGAAGACGGACCAGATGAAGAAGATGGAAGAAGAGCGCAAGAAGGCGGAAGAATTGAATAAGACGAGAAAGGAAGGATTTGAAAAGGCAAAGAAGGAAGCGGAGATGAAGCAAGCAGAAGCCAAAAAAAAGGCGTATGAAATGAAAAAGAACGCGAAGCCTGTTGAGAAGAAATAATTGTACTTCAATTGAAGTAGGAGGCTGCCTGAGAGGGTAGCCTCTTTTCGTTAGTGGTTATTGGGTTACCAAGTTATACCAATGTGATTTATAAAACAGGCGAATGTTTGAGAAATCATACAGTGGTATATGCCGATGAATACAAGTGTTTAGTTCAATCTGGCGAAGCAAAGATTGGACTATTACACTTGTCCAATCGGTATTAGAGTTGCGCTGTAGTCTTCCTTTCCACCAACTCCGGCGCCATATCATTCACCGCTGTGTACAACACCCAACAACTGGTCGCCATCAGCACATGCGCAAGGTCGAAGTAGTTGAACCACTTGTTGATGGTGATTTCGCCGATGTGGGCTGTGGCGGCAAGAGCTGCGAGCAACACCGCCCAGAGTATTTTTTTGCTGCCGCTATCCTTTGTACGGACATAGATAAATCCTTCGAATGAAAACACCACGACGAGCAATCCATACATCGCATGAATCTCAACGAAAATAAATTTCAACGTGTAAACGGCGATGAACATAAAGGTGAAAAGTTCAACAATGTTTACATAAGTAAAAAACAAACCGAGTTTACTGTGCATCAATGGACGCGCTCGCATAATGGCCGCGCGCTCGGCCAGGGCAATAGATACCATGCTGACAATCCACGCCGGTACTTTCCATGCGAAGGTGAACAAATACAGAAAGGCGTGTCCGATAATTCCACCGAGCAATGTGGCCAGTCCCATGAAAAGAAAAAAGTAACGGTAGAACATCACGTGCTTCGTCCCTTTGTGCTGATGCGAACGCAGTTTGACAAACGCATAATAGCACACTGCGGTCACCATCAAGTCAGTGACGGTCGTAACCGGCTCGAGGATCTTGATGCCCGCAATATCTATGGAGGTGATTTCTACCAATGATTTTGAAAAAACGTATCGTCCGCCGAATGCATTATGATTTGAAGTGTCACAATACATCCAAAGTGCTCAAATTTATATAGCATTGACTAATTCTGAGAGGAATGATGATAGATATAAATCACATTGGTATAAAACTCGATCTGATGAAGAATACATACATAAATGTATTGAGGACAAACAGGATTATTCCTCATGTGATTCCGATGGACAATGTCAAAATAGGTAAGCGTCAATGAAATGCCATTTCCATGTGGAAAAACACGAATGAAAACACGATCATGAAAACTGGACCAATGACTCAATTTGAACTCATCATGAAAGTCGAGAGTTTGAAAGCACAGTTCAAAGTGTTGGAAAAAATGATATGAGGTGGAAGAATGATTTGAAGGTTGAACTGAGCATTTATGGTGCTTCACAATAGCTTCTGTATATCCTGTGAAAAGGTGTTCCTCTTTGTTCTCCGCTATTTGTTCCGTCGGGATTGACTGTAACGAAGAGTCCTTCCCATCCTGAATCGTCATAGCCGTGTGCATCTAAATGCGCGAATTGCCTGTCGATAGGTGCCGTCACCGGCACATTCATGGAGATAGCCGCCATCCACATAAACCGATATCCTACCGGGAGCATGAGTCCCGTGGTGGATGAAGGAAGCGCGCTTCCGGGTGTTGGCGGTGGCGTCCATGTGCCACGCATGTGGTCTTCAAATGACATTCCGGGAGTGGGAGATGATGTCAATGCGTCAATCTCTGAACAACTCAGCGTATGCAATGAGCCCGTGGTGGCTGAGCGATCTGATGCGATCCGACAACCATGAAAGAATGCGCCTTCGTTGTTGGGTGAAAATCGTCCGCGAAGTGGACTCAATTGTCCGACGTTGCTGTCATTGATGTTCTCACCAATGAGCGCCGTGCCAACGGTTCCATGAGACATCACTCTTAATCTTCTGATGGTATTACCAGAACCCAGTTGACCAAGTATACGTGCAGCCATTAGGGCAACGGTCATCCTACCTGTAACAGGGATCAATATACTTTGACTGCTCATCGACGTATCCTCCGATAAGACGTGATTGAATTCACCAGCCTGGTTCGCAGGATATATGTAGATGATCTTTTCCACTATTCAAATTTACCTTGAAATCATCGGCACCGTTGAATTAATTAGGCAATCGTGACGCATACAATTACTTTGGAGTATTGACTTCTCCGCAGGCAACGGATCCTCCCATCGTTCCTAATGGTTCGACTTTGAATTCAATTCCACCTATGGCTATGTTACCACTTATGTGAGGGCCAATGGCCCACTTGCCTTCGGGTCCATTTGTTTGAGAAATGATCAAAAGCAATTCGCCGTTTTCTGTTTCATAGATGTCCCAGAACCCTTGTACTCTATCTTCATCGGGCAAGCTGGCGGATTTCAATAGATACAAGCCTTGACCTGTTGCACAAAGATCGAATCGCTGGGTTGTTGGTGTAGTAGGGTTGGCTGGATCGGGTATGATTCTGATGAGACTTTTACCTACCAATTTCCGATAGATTTCTTCTTCGTTTTCGCCGCGACCAATAGTGAATCGATCGTCTTCAATTTTGGCCAATGTGGTTTTTAATTCCTCTTCCTTCAATACTTCAATGGAATTGTAAAGTGTTTCGCATCTTAATTTGGCTTCTTCAGCATTATTAATTAAGGACATGGACGAGACGACAAGAACGCGTTTTGGATCTGACCAGTCGTGTACTTCATAACCTCTGAAAAGGAGCTCTTCCGTTTTGAATTCATAGACGCCGAACTCAAAGGCTTCTGCTTTGTCGCCCAATGGAATTGGTGCACCAATAGCGCGAGTCAACATGCCGTTGCCCATGTCAACGCCGGCTGTCATGGCGCCTTTCATCATTACATGCGTTTGTCCAGTTTCCCATTTAATGTAATATTCGTAGTTGTTGTCAGGCGAAAAAAGTCTGAAGAGATCTTTTGAAGATGACTTGATATGATCAGACATCACATCTGCGCGGATGCCTAAAGAGCGGATGAATATGCGCTTCGCGAAAGGAGCGGGTTTCGTTGCTTGTGTGTTCGCTGTAGTTGCGTTTTTAGATTTCGATGTGTCGTCACTTCCGCACGAGAAAATCAAAATGCTAAGACAGATGAAGAAGAAGGGAAAGAATATTTTTTTCATTTCGATGAAGAATTATGAAGGGCGAAATTATTCAAAGGATGAATATCATCGCCATTGAAATACCAATAAGGTTTCGTGTTTATTCTAGATCCATGGATTTAGACCGGAATACTTGGAAGGATTTTCAACTTCGGCAGTAGACGTTTGAACTACTGGAATTTGCATTTTGGATTTAGACCAAGTGGCCATATCAAATCGTTCAGATTTCAATTGCGCATTCTCCAGCCAGAACCTAATTCCATAGTGCGGTTCTTCATCCTCCATAAAAAATTGCGTGACAGGGCCGAAGAATTCTTTGAGTTGAGCTGAATCGCAGGAGGGAAGAAAGATACGGAGCACGCGAGGGTCGTAGAATCGGAAGTACAGTTCTTTGCCTTCATCTGTTTTTACAATGAGAAATTTTCG
>JAYTMF010000633.1:0-3679 GCA_043728755.1 Flavobacteriales bacterium | reverse complement strand
TTGGGTGATGCGCCAGGCAGGGCGCATCCTTTCGGAATACCGCGCAACACGGGCCGAAGCCGGGAGTTTCAAAAAGCTTTTGATGAATCCAAAGCTTGCAGCAGATGTAACTATACAACCGGTGGACATTCTCGGGGTGGACGCTGCCATTCTTTTCTCTGATATACTCGTCATACCGGAAGCAATGGGCCTTTCCTACAACATGGACGAAGGAGTCGGACCCTCATTTCCCGTGACCATCCAAACCGAATCCGACGTGGCTGCGCTTTCAAACGATAAGATTATTGAAAATCTGAGTTATGTATTCGAAACGATCGAGATCATCAAAGATCGGTTGGATGGTCGTGTTCCACTTATTGGTTTCGCAGGTGCTCCCTGGACTATTTTCTGTTACATGGTTGAAGGTCGCGGTTCAAAAACATTTTCGAAATCCAGGGCAATGTTGAGCTCAAATCCAAAGCTGGCACATAGCTTGCTTAAGCGGATCGCCGACGCAACAATAATTTATTTGAACAAACAAATAGAACTTGGATGCGACCTAGTGCAACTCTTCGACAGTTGGGCCGGCATACTGAATAGAGATACATACAACACATTCGCATTGCCTTATTTACAGCAGATCTGTGAAAACGTCAAGTCAGTTCCGGTAACTGTCTTTGCAAAAGGTGCATTTTTCTCCATGCCTGAATTGGCGGCACTTCCGTGTGCAACCATCGGCCTTGACTGGCATACAGATCCTGAATTTGCGAGATTGCAAATTGGTGAAAGCAAGACTTTGCAAGGCAATCTCGACCCTGCAGTACTCTATGGCAGTGAGGCATTTATCCGTGAAGAAACTATTAAAATGTTGCGTCGATTCGGGCCTCAGCGTTATATTGCGAACCTCGGGCACGGTGTTTACCCTGACATTGACCACAAGAAACTCAAAATTTTTATTCAAACCATACAAGAACACCAATTCTAAAATCATGAAAAAGCGTTATTTCATTCTCGCGTTGCTGCTTGCTATCACCGTTGCGGGCTATTCTCAGAAAAAACCCGCCGAAAATAAAGCGGAAACTGTTGTGCAGACAGAGTCATCAAGCAATCTCGTTTCGGATGGAAGTTTCGAGGTAAGTGAAGTGAAAACTTTAAAAGCTTACGGTCAACTTACCACCTTTCTGAAATCATGGTCGAGCCCGAACCAGACTTCAGCCGATGTTTACAATGTTATAGTGAAGGCCAGCAAATGTGCAATTCCAAAAAACGATTACGGCACCGAAGAAGCACTTGATGGCAGCAGTTATGCTGGATTCAGAGCATATACAAAGGACCCGAAAAAAAATCGCACTTATCTTCAGACGAAGTTGAGTCAGAAATTAGAAAAGGACAAATTGTATTGTGTTCGCTTCAATGTAAGTCTTGCTGATCTGTCCAAGTACGGTGTTAGTAATGTTGGATTGTTTTTCAGTGACAGAAAAGTGCAGAATGCAAATGATAATGCGGTCACATTTCAACCCCATATCACAGAGAAGACCAATAAACCTCTAGTGACATTGGAAGGATGGCAGACCATCTGTGGTACTTTTCTGGGAACGGGGAAAGAAGAATATATCATCATCGGATGCTTTGGCCTCGAAGACAATCTCAAGCTGGAGAAAGTGCGCAAGCCAGCATCTCAGGAAGGTGTAGTAATGGGCGATGTATATTACTACCTCGATAAGGTCGAAATTACGGCTATCGAAGCGCAAAGCCAGTGCTTTTGTGGTAAAACGGAAGACCGCAATCCTGACCTGATTTATAGTCGATCCAATGCAAAAGGTCTTGACTTGAAACCGGATCAGATCATATCCTCCACTGCAGTGTGGTTCTCTTTCCTATCAGCTGAAATTCCAAGCATGTTTACAGCTGATCTGACAGAGGTTGTTAGAGTCATGAAGGCTAACCCTAAAATGCAATTACACCTGACCGGCCATAGCGAAACAGATGAGATAAATGAGGCGAAGATCAACAGACATTATTTAGGTATGTCCGACTCACGTGTCACCAATGTAAAAAAGTTCCTTGTTGAGAATGGCGTTGAAGAATTGCGCATTTCGGTTGATTCAAAAGACAACAGCCAACCGGCGAGTGAGAAGATCACGCCGTTGGGTAAAGCACAAAACAGAAGAGTAGAATTTACTATGAAATAAAATTGTGGCTTGATATTTAAACAAGGGCGGCCTCATAAAGCCGCCCTTTTTATTGAAAATAATAGTCACAAAATAGTGTTCTTGCCTAAGTGAAAAATGCATATCTCGTCATATTGCTTATGTGTTCCCTTTCTGCTGCGATTGGCCAGAACCTTGTCGATAATGGAAGTTTTGAGGCTAAATCCTATTGCCCCGGGAATTTCAATCAGCAACAATTGAACACTGTAGTAAGCTGGTGGCAGGCAACTGACGGCACACCCGATTACTTCCATGCGTGTAGTGAGAAAATGGGAGTCCCAAAAAATGTCTTCGGCGAACAATCAGCTCAGGATGGTGAGGCCTATGTTGGCCTCGTGACATACCACTCTGGGAATACGCGCAACTATCGCGAATATTTACAAACCAAATTGAACCGGCCACTTGCTCAAGGTGAATTGGTTTGCGTTGAAATGTATGTCTCGGCCGCAGACTTTTGTAGTTACGTTACAGATGGTTTAGGCATACTCATTTCTGTTGATAAAGCAAGCAGCAATTCACAGTCAACACTCAATCTGAAAGCCACCATGAACAACCCCCACCTGAATATGCTGGACGAGGCTGTTGAATGGCAGCTCCTTAGCGATATTTACAAGGCCCAAGGAGGAGAACAATATCTCACCGTAGGCAATTTTCAGAAAGACCGCGATCTGAAGGTGATAAGGCGCACTCTGGATATGAGCGCACGAGGCAACAGCACATGGTCGTATCTGTATTTAGACAACATAAGTGTCAAGCCGGTAAAATCGAAAGCGGAATGCAGTTGTGAAAACGAGTATCTGGCAAGTATTGCTGTAGATCCTCCTCTTGAGTTAAGTGAATACACCAAAATAAAACTGGACGCGATACTTTTTGATTTTGACAAAGATGTCCTTACAGACACTGCGATGGTTCAAATGGAAGAAGTCTATCAGCTTTTGCGAAAAAACAGATCTATGTTTATGGAGATATCCGGTTTTACTGATATCGTCGGACCTGATGGCTATAATCTGAATCTATCAAAACGAAGAGCACAAGAGGTCATAGAGCATCTTAGACAAAAAGGTATAAAAGAAGACCGCCTTAAACTTACTTTCTTCGGCAAACAAAATCCAGTTGCGGACAATGAGTCCGAAGACGGAAGACATCAAAACAGGCGTGTCGAGTTTCAAATACTAGAGCGAAAATTCGAATTGATTCAATAGTACTAATCATTGAAATTATCCGCATCTGAAAATTCTATGTGGAAACTTCAAAAGGTTAATGGCGCGGGTGGACTTTTTTCCATTCACTGTAATGCTTTTGTCGGTTTCAGCTACTTTAGCAGAGCATGCAGGGTGATACATATAATGCCTAACCAATAAATGAATCAATGCGTACACCGACTCAATTTATTCAGCGTCGCACTGAGTGCCTTGTTCGTGTTCATCTTAGAATCTGAAACATTCGGACAATTCCCAAGTTTCACAAATTTTTCGCAGGCAGATGGTTTA
>JAYTMF010000632.1:0-5305 GCA_043728755.1 Flavobacteriales bacterium | reverse complement strand
CATTTACTGCGGAGAATCTGAAAGCATACCATCGCCGCAATTTCACCAGCGACAACATCATCTTCTCTTCAGCAGGAAATATTTCGCCCGAGCGACTGAGAATATTACTGGAAAAACATCTCGAAGGCATCCATCTTCCTAAGTCAAAAAAGCGGAAAGCGCACCTCATTCATAACGTCACCGGACAAAAGGTTGTAAAAAAAGATATACATCAGGTGCATTATCTCATGGGTACTCCTGCTTATGACTTCAACCACAAATTGCGTCCGGGCTTATCGTTGCTCAACAATATTTTGGGTGGACCGGCAATGAATAATCGACTGAGTATGCGCATTCGCGAGAAGCATGGCATTGCCTACCACGTGGACTCCAACTACTCCCCTTTCAGCGACACAGGAATCTTCACCATCTATCTTGGGACAGAAAAGGATAACCTTGAGAAAAGCAAGCAACTCATCTGGAATGAATTGAATGAACTGAAAGGATCAAAACTTTCAGATCGTCAGATGAATGACGCGAGAAAACAAATCATTGGTCAGATAGCGCTGGGCCAGGACAGTGGCAGTGCCATCATGTTCAACATTGCCAAGAGTTTGCAATTGTTCAATCGCATAGACACCTTAGAAGAAGTCTTCGCGAAGATTCACGACATCACATCAGCGGAAATACACAAGATAGCCAACGAGATTTTCAATCCGAAAAAAATGAGTTCGATCACGTACACGAACTAGCTGAAGGAAGTAGTATAAGTTAGTTTAGGTAGCGGAGATCTTATGCATGTCATTATTTTCCGACTCTATATCGTTCTTCACTTGTCGAATCCGTTGTGAGATTATTGCCATATCACTGAAACCATTTTTGACCAACCATAGTAGCGCTTCTTCCTTGTTGTCTGAAGCTGCGGCCATTTTTTCCAACACGTCAAATTGATGTTTGCGCAGCCAAAGAATTGCATTGGGATTTCCTTCGGCTCCGTTGATCAATGCCATAAGATGTGGAAATCCATTTTCCATGAGCCATGTTCGTGACTCATCCTGATTCTGCAATGCAAAAACAAAAAGGCCAAGCTCTGGATAGCCATTTTGCATCAGCCATTCGCGGATTGCTTTGTTGCCACTTATGGCTTCACCCCAAGCCAAAATAATCTTTGCCGGATATTCGAATTTCATTGTTTCAAATTTACTCGTAACGCCAGTTTATACCAATGTGATTTATAAAACAGGCCAATGTTTGAGAAATCATACAGTGCTAAATGCCGATGGATAGAAGTGTTTCGTTCAATCTGCCGAAGCAAAGTTTGGACTATTACACTTGTCCAATCGGTATTATAAAAATTTCGCCTTACTATGCTTACATAGTATTATTTTTGTAACAATCATGAAACAAAAAATTAACTACTCCCGTGTAATGAAAAAAATTTCTACTCTATTCCTATCCGTATTTTTCAGTGTTTATTGTGTTGCCCAGGTAAATGTGTCGTCTGATAAAGAAAATGCGACGAAAGCTTTGGCTGCAGCTGATTCCAGCTGGACTGCAAAAGGGTCAGTTACAATTGGCGCAACCGGCTCGTACTTCAATCAATGGGCAGCGGGTGGTATCAATTCGCTCGGAATAAATAGTTTGCTCAATTATTCTATCAACTATCTCAAGGAAAAAAACGCATGGGACAATACACTTATTACTGCCTTCGGTATGATGAACCAAGGATTCGCCACCAGTGCATCTTGGATCAAAACGGATGACAGGCTTGATATTACTTCAAAATATGGTCGCAGCATGGGAGGTAACCTGTTTCTTGCAGGGCTTCTCAACTTCAACACACAATTTGCCAAAGGTTTTTCCTCTGGCAGCAACGGATTACCTGACAGGACCAAATTGATTTCAAACTTCATGGCACCGGCGCGATTATTATTTGCACTTGGTGTTGACTATAAGCCGTCAGCCGATATCTCCATATTCCTCTCACCAATAACTTACCGTGGCATTTTTGTACTCGACGAAGAACTCGCAGCGCGCGGTGCGTTCGGTGTTGAAAAAGGAGAATTCCGATTGGATACATTGGAAGATGGCTCAATAAGAGAAGTCATCACCAAAGCCGGAGCATCAGCACGACATGAAGTAGGTGCTTATCTGCGTATCAACTATTCAAAATCATTTGCCGAAAATCTGAATCTCACATCGAAGTTGGAGTTGTTCAGCAATTACCTGGATAAACCACAGAATGTTGACCTTGCCTGGGAGACCATCCTCGCGTTGAAAATATCAAAATATTTTTCCTTTACGACCTCTGTGAATTTATTGTATGATGACAACACAACGATTGCCAAGAACAGAACAACCTCATCAACCGTTGGTGACATCACGACAACAACGACTGAAAGCTACGATTCCAAAGGCTTGCAGACGAGAATCATTTCAACTTTAGGACTTTCCTATAATTTCTAAAGAAGTAAATCATTTACTGAAAAAGCCGTCATCACTTGACGGCTTTTTTGTTTTTAGATTTCAAATCAATGTTCTGAAATGAACCAAATACTTTTGCAGTTTTTCTATTTACGCAAAACACCAAATGGTTTTGTCATGGATTTTTTTCCATTCATCACAGTGATAAAATATTGACCTTCTGCCAAAGTTGAAATGTTCAACTGATGTCTGAAACCATTCAATTTTTCCTGAACAACTATTGAACCAAGTTGGTTGGTAATAACGACATCACCGTTGACGAGATTGTTATCAGTTACCACAATGTTTAGCTCATCAATAGCAGGCACAGGATAAATCTGCATCCCGGTGTTGTTGTCGTTCTCGATAATACTATTGATGAGAATTTCGTTTTGAAGAGGCAATTCAAGGAATGATCCATTGGATGAAGTCGTGCTCAATTTGATCACATCGTGCGCAATCATAGCATTGATCAATGTGTCACCATTGAGATTGGGATACATTTCTCCGCCTGTATTCATATTTCTGTTGAAGCGCGGATAATTGCTTCCGCTGATGTCCACTCTTATTCTATGTCCGGCTTTGAAGGTGATGGCCGTGTGAGAAAATTTGATGACAGCACTGTAATCTGTAGCAGGCGACAATGCGATGAGACTGGCTTGTGTGAATCCATTCAGAAAACGCAAGCGATAAATTCCATCAGACACCAGCATACTTCGGCCATCAGGATAAACATCACAAAGTCGCACGGCGATATCTGTATCCGTCACATCGGTTGATAGAGTAACCTGCACTTTGGCGGCACCTTTCAAAACCACATCGTTGACCAAAACACCGGAAGTCATGATTAGCACATCCTCTCGGCTTTCTACCAAGGCTGTCTGATCATAAGGTCCCTGATCCAGGTCGGCGCGAAGTGTCGGGCCGCCTATCGTTGGACTTGGATCCGAAGGATTATAAATCAATTCAATGTTGGTGAGTTCCTCTGGTAATTCAGAGCGCACGATTCCATCGTTGTGAAAGTAAAGTTTTGCATTGTTCACTTCAGGAACAGGCCAGGCATCCGCATTTTGCCATGTATTGTCACCCATCTGAAAATACCTCACTTTGGCAGTTGCATCCCAACCATTCTCGAAGCCTTTCAGGTGATAGTCGAAAAACTGAAAAGTCTGAGAGTTGCTCCATCCGGCAGCGGCAGGGTAGGACAATTCACCTTGAGAAGCTGTTCCAAGTGAAGCAACACCGCTTCCACCGTGCACCCACGGGCCCATGAGCAATCGATGTTGTTCGCGCACATCCACCGCAGAAAGATTTTGAATGGAAGAAAAGAATTGAATCATGGTCTCTACATTGTGATCATACCATCCGCCCATCATCAACGTTGGAATAGTGATTTGCTGAGGATAATTATTCGCTTCTTCTGCAACATTCCATACAAGATCCTGATATGGATGAGCGTAAATTACCGGTGAGGTTCCAAAACCCAACGCATCCAATTGTTCAAGGTACTCTGTTCGTGCGGCACCATTGGGATAATATTCAAGATAGTTATTAAGTGGCGATGCCACCTGAGGCACCATGCAAACGAGGTGTGGTGGCTGTTGTCGAGCAGTTTGAAATTGCACTCGTCCCAAAGCAGAAGGTCCCCATGTACCCACATTTCCATTGCACCAAGCCTGACCGGCAACCCACTCCACAACATCATATCCATCAAAACCAAGAGAAGGAGCGCCTGCATACAATGCTGTTGCTGAACCGTAAAACCCTCTCCAATCGACAATGACAATGGCGTATTGCATTGTTTCCTGCGCCATCCCAATACCTATAGGCAATCCTGTGAAATGGTATAGATTCTTGTTGTAGGGTGTTTGAATCAAAATGACCGGGCCGTCTGTCCAACCCGTTGGAAGATATACATCACATGCCAGCGACATATTATCCGTTGTCGGAATGCTGACTTCTGTCCAATTAAGTACAGCCTGTGCCGGCAAGACGACAGACAAAGTAAGCAAAAGAATGATAGCTCTTGCGAGTTTGCTAGTCATAAATTGTGAAAGTGTGTTGGCCCAAAAGTATGAGAAAAGTAAAGTGCGGCGTTGTGAAAATTAGATCACACCGGTAATGCCTCCATGAAAAGTATATTCTTTATGATGGAAGCCAACAATCGCTCTTATTCAAATTCAATGTTCAATGATTCCATCATGGAAACATTTATGCATCGCGATAAGATGAGCAATTGCAATTTGTATTTTTACACAATCAACATCGAATTATGAAACACGTCACACTCGTTTTACTCATTGCTTCCTCCCTCGTTTTTTCGCAATGTTGCAAGAAAAAAAAGGCAATGGAAACGGCAACAACAGAACCGGTAAAAACTGAAGTTATAGCCAGCGTAGGAATTTCTAGGCAATCACCCGAAATAAAGAAAATAACAATAAAAGACGATTACGTCTGGCCTGAAAAAACAGATCAGTTTGATCTGTTGTCTCAAAAAATCTCTGGAGACTCCCTAATTCTTCAGGTACAATATGGTGGTGGTTGTGAAGCGCATGAGTTCAATATGTTCACCAATATGATGTGGATGAAAAGCTTACCTCCGCAACTCAACCTGTGGCTGGAACACAAGAGTAATAACGATCGCTGTCGTGCATTGTTTACTGAAACCATTTCCTTTGATTTGAAGAAGTGTCAATATCCCGGATCACACACGGTCGTTTTCATCATCAACGGAGACAGAGAAAAAAGTGTAAGATATTCATACTGAATTGAGTTCAACCGTTGATGCGTTATACCGATTGCACAAGTGTAATAGTCCAATCTTTGCTTCGCCAGATTGAACTAAACACGTGTATCCATCGGC
>JAYTMF010000631.1:0-2673 GCA_043728755.1 Flavobacteriales bacterium | reverse complement strand
CCTTCTTGCTTACTCTCGATGACAAGTCATTCGTCTTCGATGCGAAGCACCAATTTCCAAAAGAAATTTTATTGGGTTCGAAGGAATAAAAAAACAATGTTGTCTAATACTCAAACATAAATGTTATAATGAAAAAATTCTTCATCACACTTTCAGCCCTCGCATTGTCAATCTGTGGCAGCGCCCAATTGAGCCCTGCGATCACTTCTTGGTTGCAAAACAACACCATTACAGGCACCTATTACATGGCTGGTAATTCAACTGCTATCAGCAACAACACTCTTGTCAATTGTCAGACTGTAGAATATTCAGCAGACTTTGTCTATGTGCACACCAAAGGGATTCCGGCGTACCCTACAGGACCATTCTCCGACGGCAATCCTTCCATTGCAACCGATCAGAATGCACTATTCAAAATGCCGCTTTCCCCGTTACAAAATACTGGAACACCCACGGCAACTAACGGTGGCAACATCGGCATTTTCATCAACGGTGTAGCACTATTTGATTTCCGTGATGGAGTGGGTTGGAACTCCACCAACAATTCACTTTGCGGAGGTCCCGGTAATCCTCCTTGTCCTGGTGGTCCCATGGCAATGACGTCCTGGAACAGAGATGCAATTCCCGCCGAAAGACCTGGTTTTGACTGCTCGAAAGCCCATCCTGCCATGGGAAATTATCACCACCATCAAAATCCTTCTGCTTTTAAATTGGACTTGAATGTCATTTCCGATATCTGCAACTTATATGATGCAGACGGTTTATATGCGATTGATTCAACACAACATTCACCGCTCATCGGATATACATATGATGGCTTTCCGATGTATGGTGCTTACGGATTTATGAATGCTGACGGAAGCGCAGGAATTTCGCGCATCAAATCCGGTTATCAACTTCGCAACATTACTACCCGTACTATCTGGGCAGATGGGACAGATGTGCCGGATGGTCCGGCCATCAGCACCACCTATCCTTTAGGCTACTTCAGAGAAGATTATGAATTTGTTGCTCATCCCGGACAGCAAGACTATCTCGACGTTCACAACGGAAGGTTCTGTATTACACCAGAATATCCAAACGGCACATACGCATACTTTGCAACAGTTGATGCCAACTGGAATTCAGCATATCCATATCTGGTTGGTCCAACTTTCTATGGTGTATCAGCCAACAGAAAGGTAACGTCGGTCACCGAAAGCACTACAATCTACACGGGCATCCCAAGCATAGTCACAGAAAGTGACTTGAACAATATCAACATTACTGTTTATCCCAATCCTGCAACAGATCTGATCGCCATTCAGATCGGCGGATTGGTAAAAGAAAATATGCAAATTGATCTGTTGGACAACGTAGGCAGAATTGTTCAATCCTCAACAATCAATAAGGGTAGCACCATTGCATACTTTGATGTTCAGACGGTTTATGCCGGTGCCTATCACATCAGAATAACTGCCAATGGACAGAGCACAATAAGGAAAGTTGTGATTCAGAACTAATTGTTCATCACAGCATCGTGTTTTATCTGGAAAAAGAAGTCGCCTCCATTTGAGGTGGCTTTTTTATTTAGGGATGAATGAATTTCACTATGGATTGATGCTTCAAATCTCCAACATACAACAGATAGATTCCTGATGCGAGGTCATTTGGCAAATGTAATATTGTGGATTCATTGGCAACGAAGTCAACATCTTTCGATGCTTGAATGATTCGACCGGTAGATTCCAGCAACACGATATTCATTTTCGCAAGGGATGAATTGGAAAATATCACGAGCTCATTTTTGGATTTTAAAAACAACCGCAAAGTGTTTCCATCGCACCAAGTATTATGTTCAATTGAAGTAAATATATCGCATTCGCTTGGCAGCGGATTGATTTCGATAGGCGCACCTGAAGTCAGTGTTGTTCCATCAAATCCTTCGTAATCGGGAGAATATTGTGTACACCTGAATACTGCATTCTGCCCTGGCGTGCTACCCTGACTTATGATACTTCCACCCATTCCGACAGGACTGATGTACTCCCAAACGATTTCATCATTGGCATTGATCTCAAAAAAATCACCCGATGGCCCGTTACATACAAGCGTGTTTCCGTTGGACAACCTCTGCACGCCGGAGATATTCATTCCATAAAAATCTGTCGGCACCGGTGCTGTATAGGTCCAATATGCATCAGCAGGCAAAAATGACAATCCAGTCTCAATGGTGTACGCACCATTGCCATCTAGCGGTGGTTCCAATATATCAATGGAAGAATAATTTCCTTGAGGCCTTTGAAACCCATTATTGAAGAGTATAATATTCCCACCGTCGGGAAATGCTTCATCGATCCACTGCACATTGTGCTGACCAAAAAGTTTTTTGCTCACGCCATTACCACGACCGTATGCTTCAGGGTTTCCCCAACGATAGAGCAAGTCCCCTCCTCTGCCATGCGCACCGCCTAAATGCTCTGATGATTCCATGGTGGTTGTGCTGTGATCAATGATCCAGAACTCATTCAGATTGTGTGAGCTCAACATGATTTGATCAAGCACTTCGTTATAATCGATGGAATTGCAGTGCAACCAGTCGCTCTGCATTCCCACGCTGTAATTGACGTTGATCAACTCGGGATGTTCATTTACAATTCCAAAATTTTCCTTGCTGCTATCAAAATTCTGAAC
>JAYTMF010000630.1:0-17928 GCA_043728755.1 Flavobacteriales bacterium | reverse complement strand
GATGTAGCGTTTGCATTGTAATTACAAGCAGCAACATCAGTACAGCCACAAACACCGGCACCAATAGTGAATAAGAATGTTCCAACGCTGCCGTTCGTGATAGCAACGCCACTTGAATTTCTCAAAGTCCACACTACTTCATTCTGAAAAATGCCACCACCAACGGTCATAGTATAACAACCATCGACAAGACAAAATACAGTAGAACCAACTGTAAGGTTGTCTCCACAATCAGCGGTATCGAGATCACCGGTCGCCACAACAGCCCCCGTCGCATCTTCGATCGAATAAGTGTTGCCATTCCATCCGTCACCGAAAGTGTCCGTCATGTCCATCATTACAGCACTGCTACCCACTGCGCAACCAGCGCAAGAATAGAAGTCGCATGTATTGTTTGATACGTTAGCGGCTGGATTGTAATTGCAAGCGCAAGTATTCAGACAGCCTTGTATAACAGGCGCGCAAGTGAATGAAAGCGAGAACGCACCATCAAAAAGGTCATTGACGTTATCACCATTGGTGTCAACTGCACCTGCAGTAATGTACACGTAATAGACTGTTCCAACGGTAGTCACTAAATTGATAGATGCATCATCTCCATTGAAGAATCCACAACCTGTAACAGTTGCATCATTGTCTTCAGAATCAACACAAGTGAAAGGGCCAGCGCAACCATTGGCACTGCTCAAAAGCATAATACGTGAGTCGATCACAGATCCACAAGTGCTGATGGTGGTGAATTGTCCATCACCCACAAAAGTGTACCAGACACCATTGTCGCCTGCACCGGCAGGACAAATATTTGGAGCGCCAGTGGCAGTAGATCCGCCAGTACTTCCTGAAATAGTAGAGTTACAATCGAGAGCAATTGCATCTTCACAAAGATCATTTACCTGACCACTCGTGTAAGTACAACTTCCATCGTCAATGGAGCAATCTGCACAAAAGTTATCTGCATTGGCATCCGTACAACCAACGTTTGAAAGGGTTACATTGTGGATGAAATCACCGCATCCGACTGGATCTGAAGTGCTAAGGCAGAAATAATAATCTGTATTTGCAATAAGCGTAATACCGAACTCATATGAATTGAATACGAATCCATCGAGTGGAATACCGTTGAAACCAACACCACCAACCAGTGCTGTAAGTGCGCCGCAACCGCCGCCGCCTTCGAAGAGACCAATTCCAACATCAGTACCATCACCTGCATCAGGACCAGGACCAGCACCATTCCAGAAATTGATAGTCAATGCTTCAAAATTTTCTGAGTTGATAACATACCAGATACCATACTGTGTACCGAAGCCAGCCCAAGGCGCCATTTCAGGGTCAGGATTTGAGCAACACAGGTTACCCGTGAAATCAACACCTGTTGGAAGTGGAAGCGCATCGGCGCAATTGTCATTGATAGGTGATCCAGCACAAGCAGAACAAATCATCTCCAGATTGAAGTTGATTCCAATACCAGCACCGAATTCAGATACCAGAATATTGTAGGCAACGCCGTTCACAGAAGTGAAAGACACACTTGACAAGAAACCTGCAGCACATCCATCATCATTTGCTGCAACACACACAGGAGTGGTACAATCACCAGAGAACACGTGAATTTTTGTATCACCTGCTGGAGAATTACAAGTTGTAAGCGTCACCTGATCACCGGTACCAATAAATGTATACCAAACACCTGGTGCCGTTATGACTATACCACAAGTTGGAGGTGTTCCGTCAGGATTTGAGTTGATTGTAGTGCCACTTATGGTCTGCCCGCAGCCAATAGGAATGGCGTTAACACAAGCATCGTTGGCGGGTGGGCAAATACAAGATCCATCATCATTGGTAGCAAATTGGTTGTAATTATTACAAGTTGGATCTGTGCAACCATTGATAACACAACCTGTCTCACCAGCCCAAGCAAAGCCAACATTTTCGTCAGCTCCACCACTGATTACTGGTGTTCCGTTCAAGGTGGTTAAAGACCAACCAATCTCAGCTGGGAATGTACCAGCAGTTACCGACATCGTATAACAACCCGGCATGAGGCATTCAGTAAAAGAACCTGAAGTACCAGTTGCCAATGTTCCGGTAGCAACGGTATTGAAGTTTACATCCATAATAATCCAGTTGGAGCCATTCCAGCCATCACCAAAAGTATCCGTCATTTGCATAACATAAACCTGTGCGCCACCTGTACAAGTGATACAACTTCCGTCGTCACAATCGGCACCCGGGTCATAGTTTGTCGCCATGATATCCGTACAACCGGAAACCAGCTCTCCAAGTCCAAGTGTAATGGTTGTTGGGCCACCACCGCCGGCCAAAGTACCAGTCGCATCCGTTCCACCTGTGGCATTGCTAAATGTGTATGTAGCGCCATTCCAACCGTCACCAAAGGCGTCTGTCATAGTAAATGTATATCCACAATCTGCAGCTGGAAGACAGACATTACCTGAAAACGGAGCGCTACCACTGAGTAGTAATGTTCCAGTTGGGTCGAAAAGTGACCATCCTATTTCAGCGGGAAAAGGACCTGCCGTAATAGTCAATGTTTCGCAATACCCTAAACAGCAGCTACCATCATCGTTTGTTGCTTGAGGGTTAAAATTACAAGCCGCAGGATTGGTGCAACCGTCAGAAAGAAGAGCGCAGGTGATGGCAAACTGAAAATCCCCGAAATTACCAGCCCATCCGCCAACACGAACAAGATAGGTTGTTGTCGCCGTCATTGCGAAAGTCGCTTGAGAGGCGGTTCCTGTAAAGTCATCATTCCCTCCAGCGCAAGCGAGTGGACCACCACAATTGCCCGTATAAATATGTATCTGTGTATCGAAAGTTGTTCCCCCACCGACAGTAGACATGGTAACATTACCAGCGCCAGGCGAAGTAAAAGTATACCACATTTGTCCGGCAGTTCCGACCGCGACAGATGTTCCGCAATTGCCTATCGCACCTGAAGTGGCATTATCGTTTGTTACACCGGTGGTACTTCCGAAAATAACATCTCCACAGTTGAGTGGCACTGCTGTTGCACATGTTTGCTGTGCTTCACTGGAAGCCCAACAGACCGCTAACATCACCGTTAAGACAGCATTAATTCTTGTAAAAGTTTTCATCAAGCATTTGGTTTTGGTTATACACACTATAAATTATTAATTCACTTATGCAAGAATAGCTAAGACATTACTTGCAATCGGCTCTTCAATTTTCTCTCAATCTGAATAACACACTTCCACGTACAAAACAAGAAGGGAAACTTCTCAATGGACAAAATAAGTAGTGGTCAATCAGGTAATAAATTGGTCGCAAGATAGAAGACATTTTAAACTCCCACCGACTCTCGTGAAAAAAAAAGATTTAATCGTTGGAATGCTCTCCTCAGCTATTTGCTGATTTGAGATCGTGTAAGAAATTAAGAATCACTACCTGCCCCACATTTGAGCGTGCCAGCTTTCGGCGAAAGGCACTTCCCAATTCTTCTCCAATTCAGCAAGTTTCTGAATGGTGTTATCGAATACGATGGTGCTATCGGTGATATTTCCGGCCTTTCTCATTGCCCAGAAAACGTTCAAAGGAAGTTCCTTCATTTCACCCTTTTCTTTGAAAAGGACTAATGTTCTGTTGAAAAAATCCACATTCAGCTCTTCGCCCATTCTCTTGACAAAGTTGACTGATTTATCAATGCCACAGCCACTTGCGGTGGCCTTTTTCTCATCAGCTGCAATGATTAAAAACCGATGATGAAAAATTTCACCCGATGCGTCCATCGTTTGTCCGTGAGATGACCAAACATCAATAAATGCATGCATTTTTTCGGTCAATATCTGTTCTTCCTGCTCACCCAAAACTCGGCTGCTCTGATAAATCCAAATGCGGGAATCACCTTGCAATTCATTTATTTTTCTCATCGGTATTCTTTCTTAATTTCCTTTTTCAACAACCAACTTGCGGGTATCAGAATCATCAAAGGAACCAATGACTGCAAACCTCCTACAATTTTTCTACTGACCCCGTACGCCTGCATAGAAGTGCCAGAGATGTGACCGCCCAGATAAATGACAAACGCGAATGCGAAAAACACCACATAAAGTCCGATGGTCCATTTGAAATACTTCTTATTGCGTGTCCACCACGAAATCAGGAGTGCATTAATGATCATAAAAATAACCACGAAAAAAACGGTAACTATCCATTTCAATATGTTCAATTGAGTTCGAGAACAATGATACAACCACTCGATCCGGCGATGATTATGATAATAGTCAAAAGGAGCATTTACTCTTACCTGTTCTAACCATGACTGTTTCGTATTTACGTCCTGTTGAAAAAACGTTGGAATCTTATCGCCAGTCTCCAGGAGATAATTGATGCTTACTTTGAGATTTTCCTGAAGGAATCCAAGAACAATTGCCAGAAAAACAATCGCCGTAATTTTTGCAACTCTATACTTCATGTTCAACGGATTTTTTCAATCCAATTCCGGAAAATTTGTTGACCCAAATCCACCACAATAGAAACACAAATGCGTAAACGATGATGGTGAAAGTGTAATCGTGATTGAAGGCCAGCCAATCTTCATTGACATGAACGACAACCGCCAATCCTACTACCCTTAGTGCATTGAAGAGGTGTATGAGAAAAACACCGGACGGCAGAAACCACGCTTTGTGTTTCCATGGCCCGGGGAAAGCAACAACAAATGCGATGAATAAAGCAAAAAGAACTGAGCCATCACAGGGTGCGCCAATAGTCACACCCATGGAACCTAAAATTCCGACATGACTGCGGCATTCTCCATCAACAACCGAATAATCTGTGATCTGATATCCAGCTACAGTAAGAATCTTTTCAGCGATTCTTACGAGACTATCGATCACCATGTGATCAAAATTGGTGACTGGCTTCAGATAATATTCATAACCCACATACCAAGCTATGTACAACCCGGTACTGAGAACGATAAATTTAAAAAAAGGATTTCGCAGAAAAGACGACAAAATCAGGCCTTTTTATGACTGACATCGTATACTTTTTTTCCTCCGAAAGCAAGTCCGGCAGCGATCAACAGGCTAACGCCTCCATCAATAGGACAAGCAGCGCCAAAAGGTGGACCACAGGGAGGAGTTCCACCTGCCGGTGGGCCTGGTTGAGCACTTAAATAAAGTGGCATTGCAAGAAGCAACACCAAAACCAATTTCCTCAAAACTGTGGTCATCGTCGTATAAATTAGTTGCAAAACATTTGATGTTGCAAATGTAGTCACTGGTAAGTGAAAAGGAAAAAAAAGTCATGTTCGATATGAATAATGCGAGCGCTCTCTCGAAACACTCCATTGGACATCGTTTCGGTAGAATGATTCAGTATCCCGCTATATCATTTCATCTGGGACATTGCTTGCTTTGAAACACGGAGAATTACACGGTAGGACTATCATATATTTGCCGCCCTCCTATTGTGTAAAAGGCATTATGACGACCCAACCGCAAAAAACAAATTTTCTTGATGCAGATGACTTAAGGCCGATTCTGAAATTTATCAGTAAGAACTGGTATTTGATGATCATCTTCTCCGGCATAGGTCTCATGTTTGCCATGTTTTATACTCACAGACTTCCAAATATCTACGCTGCCAAAGCGGAGATCCTCTTGAAGTCTTCTGAAACTTATGATTATCAAACGCAGATATACAAAGACCTCGGTTATTTTTCGCTTTTGCAGGACATTACGAATCAAAAGCGTATTCTCGGTTCATATGACCTCATTGAAAAAGCGCTTAAGAAGCTTGATCTCACGCAGAGCTACTACCTTGTAGGAAGAGTCAAAACAGAACAGGTAGACAAATTTGCCTACTTTGATGTGAAATGTGATTGGCGCAGACTAGATGTAAAACTATTGAATAAGCCCTTCAACTTAAAAGTAATCGACCTTAGCCATTATTCGATTAGTTATGTCCTTGATGGCAAAAAATTGACTCATGAATTTGAGTTTGGCAAACAGCACGAAGATGTGAATTTTACGATCAAGGTAGAACTCCTTCCACGAGTGGATGAAATCAGCCTTAAAAGTATTCAGGAGCAGAATTTCCAGTTTCAGGTGCATCATCCTGATTACATGATTTCGAAGTTCAAAGGCGCGCTTGTCATTACTAATGCTGAATACACCAGTATTCTCACATTAACAGTGAAGGACATGCTGGAGAGTCGTGCTAAAATTTTCCTCGACACATTGGCCGCTGTATACATTGATTATACCCTCATGAATCAGGTGGCTGTCAATTTGAATACTCAAGAGTACATTGACAAACAAGTAGATGAGATCATGCTCATTCTCGATTCTCTTGAAGGGGTAATGGAGCAATTCAAAGATGAGCGCCACATTCTGGATCTCTCCATGGAACAGAAAAATGCTTTTGAGGTACTTACACAAGCAGAGCAAGGAACGCGCAATTTGAATCTCCGCAAACAGGCAATCGAAGATCTTGAAAGGTTCCTGGAAAAAGAAAAGGATGTTTCCGTCATTCCTCCAATGAATTATCTCGCAGCAGAGGATATTGCATTGAATAAAATGGTGATGGACCTGTTCAACTTAAGGCAGCGAAGAACAGAGTTACTTGTCGACATGAAACCTTCTGACCGAAGGGTTCAAAAGGTTGACTCCATAGTAAAAACAATTCGCAATAGTGTTTTCAGATACACTACCGACAATAAAGTGGCAATCAATCAGCGAATCAAGGACTTGGAAGCAGACAGAGCAAAAGCTGAAGAAAAGCTGGTACATATTCCAAGATCGCAGCGTGACCTTTTGAGCATCGAAAGAAAATTGACGGTGAATGAAGGGCTTTATACGTTTCTTCTTCAGAAAAAGGCAAATACTGTCATTGCCCGCGCTGCCATTATTCCGCAAACAAGTGTTATTGAAGCAGCACGTTCGCTTGGCGTAGTTGGCCCTGAAAAACAGAATACGATTTGGACATATATGGGTATCGGTTTGTTCCTTGCCCTGATTATCGGTTTTGTAAGGGCGATATTCTTTGAACGAATCGAAAACACACGGGAAATGAAGTCAATTACCCGACTTCCATTGTTGGGAGGCATACCGAATTATCAGGATATTGATCTTGAGCCAATCGTGATTGTCAGCAACCCGAGATCAAACGTAAGTGAATCATTCCGTTCGATAAGAACAAATCTCCAATACATTTTACCTGAGGAAGGTCCCAAGGTGATACTCATAACATCGCTTCATCCTGGAGAAGGAAAAACATTTGCATCTGTAAATCTTGCTTCGGTTCTGGCTAAGGCATCGAAAAGAGTAATCGTACTTGACTTTGATATGCACAAACCGAAAGTGCATAAGACGTTTAACCTTGAAAATGTGAGCGGAATTTCCTCTTTTCTCATAGGAAAAACAGATTATAAGTATTCACTCATCACGACACAAATTGAGAACCTTGATGCCATCACCGCAGGACCCGTTCCTCCGAATGCTTCCGAGCTTGTACTGAATGCGCGGGTGGATTTGCTTTTCCAGGCATTGAAGGACACCTATGATTATATCATCGTGGATACACCACCACTGATGTTGATCAGCGATTCGCTTGTCCTTCTCAGCAAAGCAGATCTAGGTATTTTCGTTATGAATACTGAAAAAGCCACCAAGGCCGGCGTACGTCACTTGGAAGAAATTCTGAGACAAAACAATTTGAATCGAAATGCTATCCTTCTCAATAACATCAAGCAGAAGCGCTGGAAATACTACTATGGCAAATATGCATACAGGTATGGCTACGGATATGGCTATGGATATGGCTATGGCAATTCCTATGGAAGCTATACTTATGGAAGCACATACTATACGAGTGATGATGCCAGTAAGCCTAAACGTCGTGCAAAACCAAAAGGAAACGGTGCATAATGGTCTCTATCATTATTACGACATATAACTATGCTAAATATGTAGAACGTTCAATTCGCAGTGCGATTGATCAGACGCTAGATGCAGATGATTATGAAGTAATCGTGGTGAATGATTGCTCTACAGACAACACAAGAGAAATTCTCGAGAATTTCTCCGAAGAAATCCGGGTATTTAATCTAGAACAAAACCTTGGACTTTCCGGGGCGCGAAACTACGGCATTAAAAAAGCGAGGGGTCAGTTCATCGTTTTTCTCGATGCCGACGATTATATACACAAAGATTTACTTAGAACACAGAAACTATTTCTAGAAGAAAACAATAGCCTGGATGCCGTTTCAGTGGATTACTATCTGGTAGATGAAAGAGGGAAACACTTAAGCCATGTGAGCTCTGAAGTCACTCCTATTGCCTGCGGAATAATGTTTCGAAAAGATTTTCTTTACAATATTGGCTTGTATGACGAGGGTTTCAGGGCGCGCGAGGAAGAGGATTTACGAATCCGCTGGAGAGAAAACTTCAATATCTACAACATCATTCTACCTCTTTACCGCTATAGAATGCATGATGCGAATCTCACAAAAAATCATGATGAAATGGAAAAGCATCGTGCTCTGTTGCAGTCTAAACACAACAAATGAGTAAGTTTTTACAAGGAGAAAAAATTTATCTCCGGGCACTTGCCCAGTCCGATGCAACTGATGAATATTTATCATGGTTGAATGATGAGGAGACAACACGCGGATTGGCATCAGGCGTTTTTCCATCCGGTATTGTCGAACTCAAGAAATTCGTTGATGGCGCTGTTGGAAGTAAGAATGTTGTCATGTTTGCGATCTGCGACCAAGTCAATGATACTCATGTGGGAAATATCAAACTCGACAATTTTGATTGGGTAAGCAGGACGTGTGAACTGGGATTATTGATCGGAAATAAAAATTATTGGGGGAAAGGAATTGGTTATGCGGTATGCAAACTCATATTGAACTATGCCTTCACCGACCTGAACATTCGCAAAGTTTCGTTGGCGGTATACGAGAACAATCCCGCAGCCATCAAGCTATATCATAAATTAGGATTTGAACAAGAAGGAAGACTTCGCAAACACATTTTCGAAGGCGGTTCATACTATGACAAATTCTACATGGGACTTTTCGCGGAGGAATTAAAATGAATCTATGTGTCATCCAGGCAAGAATGGGTTCTTCGCGATTACCGGGAAAAGTGTTGCGAGATGTCAACGGCAAGACCATTCTTCAGAATGTCGTTGACCGATTAACTCCCTCTCGGAAGTTGGACAAAATCATAGTCGCAACAACCACCAATGCTGAAGATGATGCTGTCGAATCTTTTTGCGAAGCGCATGACATAGAAGTTTTTCGGGGAAGCGATTGGGATGTACTCGACAGATTTTACAATGCGGCAAAAATGGTAAATGCGTCCTCGGGCGACAACATCATCAGAATTTGTTGCGATAATCCCATCCACTCTTATAAAGTGCTTGACTTTGTTTTGGATGAATACTTGAAACTGGGAGTCGACTATTTCTCGAACAGCAATCAGGATCCGGACTTTCTAGAGGATGGATTTGATGTAGAGGTGACCTCATTTATTGCATTGGAACAGGCATGGCTTCATGCAAAACTCCTCAGCGAAAGAGAACATGTAATGCCTTATATAAAAAATTCAGGAAAGTTTAGTCTGGCTTGGCGAAAGGCGCATCAAGACTACGCATTCAAACTCTCTGTGGATACAGAAAATGATTTGCTGGTGGCGCAAAGGATTTTTGAAGAGTTAAAGTCAACTCCCGATTTTTCGATTTCTGAGGTCGTAGATTTGTTGAAGCGTAAACCCGAAATTTTGCTGATCAATCAAGAGAGTGAAATCAATTCAGGTTATCGAAAATCGCTTAAGGAAGATCGTAACATAACTTGAAACTCAAAATCAGTTCATCAAACAAATTCAACTGAAAGCAAACTCAATTCATGGAAACTAAGACGCATCGACGCATTACCAATTTCGCTCAAAGCGACAAATACCGCGCAGAGATACATGATCTGATACCGGGAGGCGCTCACACTTATTCCAAAGGTGACGACCAGTTTCCCTTGCTGTCTCCTGCTACCATAACTCATGGGAAAGGAAGCAAGATCTGGGATGTGGACGGCAATGAATATATCGAATGTCTTGGAGGTCTTGCTTCCATCAGTCTCGGGCATGCATACCAACCGGTAGTCGAACGTGTGATCGCTGAATTGCATAAAGGGAATAATTTCAGCAGACCTTCCATTATTGAAAAAGAAATTGCAGAGCGATTTCTCTCCATGGTGAAAGTGCATGACATGATCAAATTCGCCAAGAATGGATCAGTGGTTACAACGGCATCTGTAAAAATTGCAAGGGCATATACAGGTCGCAAACTCGTGGCCAGACCGATTGATCATCCATTTTATTCATACGATGACTGGTTCATCGGAAGCACCGATGTTAAGAGCGGTATCCCAAGTGATATCAGCAATCTTACCGTGACCTTTCAAGCGGATAATCTGGCTTCATTGCTATCGCTTTTCGACCAGTATCCAGGACAGATTGCATGTGTTATTTCTGAACCTGAAAAAACCAATGTACTGCCTAATAATTTCCTGAAGGATGCCATAGATCTGGCGCACAGAAATGGTGCGTTGTGGATCATGGATGAAATGATCACAGGATACAAGACAGCGTTTCCGGGATCGTATTCTAAATACAACGTGGTACCCGATATCATTACTTGGGGAAAAGGAATTGCGAATGGATTTTCTTTTTGTTGTATGACAGGTACCAAAGAAGTCATGGAACTCGGCGGCATCAGACAAACAGGAAATGAAAAATTATTTCTGGTGAGCACCACTCATGGAGGGGAAACCTGCAGCATTGCCGCAGCTCTTGCGACCATGGATGAGTTCGAAAAACATGATGTTATTGGTCACAATCAAAAGTTGGGACAACAATTCATAGATGGCTCGAAAGACATTATTACTACACATGCATTGTCACATTCGATTCGAAATCTTCAATTCAACTGGCACGCATCCCTTGGCTATTTCGATAACGAAGGAAACAACTCGTTTGGATTGCGCACTCTTTTCCATCAAGAATTAATCGCTCGCGGCATTCTCTTTCAAGGAATATTCTGTCCTCATTTTTCACACACGGAAGATGATGTTAAACAAATTCTTGATGCCATGGATGATTCATGTGCTCTATACAAAAAAGGGCTCGAAGAAGGCTACCAAAAGTATTTGACCGGTGAGCCCATTAAGCCTGTTTTCCGAAAATACATCTGATGGCCGGAGCATTCAGGATATCTGAAACGTATTCAATTCTTCTGAATCTTATTCGATTTCTCTGCAGTCAGGGAGTGGTCCTAAGCCATCTCTTTATTTTCTTTGGATTCTCCGGGAGATTTTTCACCAAGCTTGCCAGCTATTGCGTGCTGATGTTTTTCGTTCTTTCTGGTTTTCTTATTTCGTATAGTTTACGGCAACATCGCATAAGATCTCCGCATTATTCATTTTCGCATTTTTTCAAAGACCGATTTTTCCGAATCTATCCGCCATTCATCGCCGCTCTGGCCTTTGTGTTTCTTTTTGATCTCATTGGTTTTTATATTACTGGTCAGTACTACTCCTTCACGATCTATATCGGGAATTTTTTCATCAACGCACTTCAGTTGCAAGAATTTCCGGTCGCAACTTATCTGAATGAGCATTACATGATTGAATTTTTTCGCTTTCATTATTTCGGTACAGATCTTCCACTCTGGACCATTTCAATAGAATGGTGGCTGTATATGTTTTATGGTTTTTCGGTATTCTACATCATCAGAAATTCTAAGGTGCGTTGGTATCATTTTCTAATACTTATGTTCTTGGCAATTACTCCTGTCTATTATTTACTTGTGAGCACGCGCATGGAAAAAGGTCTGACTATATATTGGTTTATCGGAGTGATTCTGACATTCAGTCGCGTGATCTACAGACCAAAAACAAATTTCCTTTTTATCCTCAACGTGCTTTTGCTGGCTACGGGTATGCTCGGATTCGTTTGGTTTGGATATGAAACTTCCATCCTCCTCTTTTTCATTTCACTGTTTCTATTTGTTCAAACCACAAATGATTCAAAATTTTCTGTTCATCCTCATTTGAAAAACATCTCCGAACGACTTGCAGGATATTCATACTCATTGTACCTCATACATTATACGATCATTTATTTCATCATGAATGTGTTCAAATTCGATCATAGTGTAAAGCAATTCATTGTGGTATTTCTGATCGTCAATATCATTGCATATTTCTTTGCACAAATTTTCGAGAAGCCTACCAAGAAACTAAAATCAATTTATGAAAACTACAGATCCGTCAAAGATTGATTTCAAACAGAAGTTTGATCTTACGGGAAAAGTCATTGTGATATCCGGAGCTTGTGGTCTTATTGGACGTGCATTCTGTGAAGCAGCTGCTCAGTTCGGTGCGAGCATCGTGTGCGCGGATATCGAATTGGCGAACCCTATTGAATTTGCAAAACAGCTGGAAGAAAAGCATGAAAGAAAAATGCTCGGCTTCACGCTCAATGTCGCAAAAAAAGCCGAGGTCATTGCGCTGAAAGATGTGACACTTGAAACATTCGGTCGTATGGACGGATTGGTTTGCGGGCATCAGAATAAATCACACCTAAAATTTGAACCTTTTGAAGAGGTGAGTGAAGAAAACTGGGATACCGTTGTGGAAATCAATCTACGCGGCACATTCCTATTGTGTCAAGTAATTGGTTCATATATGGCTGAAAACGGATACGGGAGTGTTGTCAATATTCCAAGTACATATAGCGTCGTTGCTCCGAATCAGAATTTGTACAAAGGAACTTCGCTGGGTTGTCCGGCCGCATACAGTGCGAGCAAAGGTGGAATTGATGCACTGTCCAGGTACCTCGCCAGTTACTGGGCTGCTCGAAATGTGCGTGTCAATATGATCACTCCGCATGGTGTTTGGAATAATCACGAACCACAATTCGAAGAAAATTTTGCGCGCTTTTCACCCATGGAGAGATTGAGTTACAATCATGAGGTAGCACCCGCATTGATCTATTTGCTGAGTGATGCCAGCAGTTATGTGACAGGTCATAACATGTTGGTGGAAGGTGGTTGGACAGTGTGGTGAGATCGGGTAAGAATATTTCCTACAGAAAATTTTTCGCACTGATCACTTCTCGCGATCAACAAGCATAATCACATACCCGGTGTAATTGTACTCTCTTCCTTCGCCGTCTTTTACCGATATGAAATAGGTATAAGTACCTTCCTGAACGGTCTTTCCTTTCATGGAACCATCCCAGGGTTTATTGATATCCGTAGTCTCGTAAATCACATCTCCCCAACGGCTGTAAATCAGCATTTTGAAACGTGTGAAATCTGCGAATGATATAACGGGAGAAAAAGTGGAGTTATATCCGTCGACGACAAAGCTATTGGGAATCCATATCACCGGTTTTTGAGCAAGGCATATTTCGTTTGAAAATGAACTATGACTACCCAATGCAGAGGGTGCTTCAACTGCTTCTATGCGATAGCAAAATCTCCCTTCTGTGAAGAGCAGAGAAGAAACATCATCTTCATAAAAATATTGGGCGCTAGGATTGATCTCTGCGATCACTTCATCGGCGCCCGTTCTTCCGATGATGCGATGGATTCTGTACATAGAAGCTCCATGATCCCACGCCTCGTATGCCGTCCAAACCAGCGTGTTTACAATACGTTGTTGATTAGCCAAGCCACTCAATAAAATCGTTTTGCCAATGTTCGTTGTATCGATAACATCCCCACAAAAATTCGATGTGATCACGCGATACGTGTAACTGAACACATCCGTTTTCAACAGTGCATCGGGAATGGTAGTAGCGCCACTTGCAGTTGATTCCACTACTATCACCTCATCCCATTCGAGGTTATTGTGATCAAAGCGCTCTAGCTTCATTTCGAAAATGTTGGGTGTAGGTTGAATTTCGATTAACGTGAGCGTTGAATCCTGCGTTGTAACCGTTGAACTACCCAGATACAAGTAGGCTGGCTCAACGGGATAAGGAGTTAACACTCGCGTGTAATTGGATGGAGCCTGATCTTCGGTAGCCGTTCCAATAGCAACTATGTAATAGCAATGGTAGACGTTATATTCAGCAATCGGATTGTTGTAATTGAGCACATTGCCCGCCACAGTATCAATTGGCGAAAAAACAAGATTGGCGTAGGGAGTGTTCTGCTCCGGTGCGATGGCATGATAGATCACATAGGAATCGACACCGAAGTCCCAACCTTGATAAGCGGTCCATTGAAAAATTACATAACTGCTACAATAAGCATATCCAATTTGAGGAACAAAAACGGAGGATTGACAGAAGGCGAGGGCACTGGTATTTGGACTCGCCGGTGAGCCGTGATAGCACCCATCGAATGCAGCGATGCTGTAGCTCACAGGCCCGGTATTCACGGCTGTACCTGAAAGCAGGTCAGTAAATTGTGTTGTGTTGATTCCCCATATCGTATCAACGATAAGCGTATTACCGTTGACACATTTATAAATGATATAAGCCTGTGTATCGGGCGAAGTGCTCGGCTCCCACTCTATCACCGACCTATTCAAAACGTGATCGATAGAAACGGAAGTCAAAACCGGAATTGCCGGTGGAGCATAATTGTCAAAGGTTCCTCCCGCAATATTGCTTGAGAAAAAACAACCACTTGGCAGCGCAAGCCGAACGCGAAAGTTCATGACTGCAGAACACACGTCAACAATCTCGTAGTTGGCATTTGTCACCCCGAATGGCATGGTCTGCACCATTTGCCAGTTTCCGATTGGGTATTCTCGCCATATTTCGTAATTAAGGCCGGGTTGCACCACAACGGAGTTCAGAAATGGTGAATTCCAGTTGAGTTGAGCATAACCTGTAGAAGAGGCCGTTACAGCCAGCCAAATGCTGGATAACGTATCCGAACTGGTGGAAGTAAAATTGGTGGAGCCGTTGGTCGAAATTGTTTGCAGATAATAAAAATAATTATCCGTAAACGTGGAAGTAGTTGATTGCACATATGCTGAAGCGATCACACTATTGGGAGAGGCTAACAAACTGTATGCACCACCGGCGTTATTGGACACATAAATATCATACTGAACAAAATTATTTCCGGGATCTGATGCAGGAATCCAGTTGAGCGTCGCATTGCCATTATCAGCAACCTGTATACACCCAAAAACAGGCGGACTTAGTTGTTGACACTGCGCTTCCGGCGCCCTACCCGAAATTAAAGCGCCAGCAATTACGAAGTATTTTATTAGTTTTTCCAAAGTAACTCGAATAGCAAAGATAGACGGAGGTTCCGTGAACGATTTTACTACTTATATATTATACCGATTGGACACGTGTATTAGTCCAATCTTCGCTTCGCCAGATTGAACTAAACACTTGTATCCATCGGCATTTATCACTATATGATTTCTCAAACATTGGCCTGTTTTATAAATCACATTAGTATTACACGCATGGTGAGCATGATTGGTTGCATTTTACTTCCACATTTACAAAACACCGAGGGCATTGTCATCCGCCTTTGCTACGACTTGTGCCATTCGTCTACAACATGAGTTGAAATCTCTCATCATGATCTGAACGATTTCTGCCGCAGGTATAATTTCTCGTAGCATTGCTGAAGCCTGACCGATTTCCAATTCACCGTTTGACAGATCACCTTCGAACATACCCTTTTTTGCACGGCCTCGTCCAAGTATTCTTTTGAGTGCTTCATTGTCCGCATCGTTAGCATAGGCTTCCTGCACCTGGCGAAAAAAGTCGTTTTTCATCAAGCGAACCGGTGTCAGTTCCTTCAATGTCAATTGCGTTTGGCCTTCACCAGCATCGACAACATAATTTTTGAAATTGTTGTGTGCTGAAGCTTCGTTTGACACGACAAATCTGCTTCCCACCTGCACTGCTTCCGCACCCAAAGCAAAAGCTGCAGCCATGGTTCGTCCGTCAAAAATTCCACCTGCCGCTATCACGGGTATTTCCACGGCATCGACTACAGCGGGAATCAAGCACATGGTAGTTGTTTCTTCCCTGCCGTTGTGCCCCCCGGCTTCGAAGCCTTCAGCCACCACAGCCTGACATCCTGCTTCCTGTGCTTTAAGGGCGAATTTCGAACTCGAAACTACGTGAACCACGGTGATTCCGGCATCGCGCAACTCTTGCGTATATGTTCGCGGATTCCCCGCAGATGTAAAGACAATGACCACGCCTTCATCCTTGATCACTGAAATGTGCTCCGCTATTTGAGGGTAAATCAAAGGCAGATTCACACCAAAAGGCTTATCTGTTGCGGCCTTACATTTCCGGATATGATCGCGCAGTATTTCTGGATACATTGAACCTGAGCCAATCAGACCCAATGCTCCTGCATTGCTGACAGCACTGGCCAATTCCCACCCAGAACACCAAATCATGCCGGCCTGCACAATTGGGTATGATGTCCCAAAAAGTTCTGTAATTCGATTTTCCTTCGTTTCCATTGCTCCGCAAAATTCGCATGACACTGTCATGTTCAACAAAAAAAATAATTTTTAGACAACCATTGCCTTTTAATAGCGTATTCTAACTGTCATCTTAATCCTTTCGAAGAAAACCATGAATTGGGAGGAAATTATTGTTGTCCTTTGACGAATAAATTTTACATTAGCCACTTGGTTATTATTCCCTAAAGTAGAAGAAATGAGAAGAATTTTATGCTTAATCATACTTGGAATCTCCTTGTCGGCTGGCGCACAGTACCAGTATGACTATGGAATCAAGTTGGGAGCTGCCAATTATCTAGGCGATATTGGTGGCAAGAATCTACAGCGTCGGGATTATTTTGTGGATATGCATTTGGGACAGACCAAATATGCTGTAGGAGCTTACGGCCGCTATAAATTTTCGAAACGATTTGCCGTAAATTTCAGTTTCGACCACCTACTCATTCAGGATGCCGACATGTACACGAGCTACATTCCTCGTCGTACGCGCAATATGAACTTCCGCAACCGTATGTTTGAACTTTCCACCCGTGCTGAATTCACGTTGTGGTATGACAATGACGTCGGTAATCGTGGATTTTACAACCCCGATTACAAACTGTATGCATTCATAGGTCTGGCAGCATATTATAGCAATCCACAGGCGAAATTGGTTTATGATCCTGCGGATAGTTTGATCGATGATCCCGGAGATCTGGTTGCGGGAGATTTCGTCGACGAGACGTATTACAGCCTGCGCAAATACAGAACAGAAGGAACTTCATACAGCAATTTTGGTTTTGCCGTTCCTCTCGGAATTGGCATGTATTTTACCTTTAATAAGGAGTGGCGTGTTGGCTGGGAAATCTGTTATCGTCAAACGTTTTCTGATTATCTGGATGATGTTTCTACCTATTACAATAAGCCGAATCCATCTAGTGAAAGTGACTACGCACAGGCTTTGGCTTTGCAGTCACAAACGTATCAGGCGTTGCTTGATGAACAAAATGGACTGCTCAGACTTGAAGGGGAGAATCCAATGTACTCGGACATTTATCCGGCCATGAGTATCAATGATTTTAGATATCAGAGTAGCGCTACAAACGTTGAGAACAACAATCAAAGTTCACGCGGATTGCATGATCCTTCTAATCCTTTGGTTAGAAAAGACCATTATATCACTTCGCAAATCACCATTGGAAAAGTAATACGTGGAAGAAGTAAATTCTATAAGAGCAAATACAGCTGGGTCAAGAATCGCGCTACTGTGAGAAGATCACGAGCCAAATTCTAATCCCGAGATTAATACCGATTGGACAAGTGTAATAATCGAATCTTTGCTTCGCCAGATTGAACTAATCACTTGTATCCATCGGCAAATACAACTGTATGATTTCTCAAACATTGGCATGTTTTTGAAATCACATTGGTATAAC
>JAYTMF010000629.1:0-1006 GCA_043728755.1 Flavobacteriales bacterium | reverse complement strand
TGAGGGAAATGATTTGAAATTGCTTGAACAAAAATTGCTCAAAAAAGAATTTATTGATTTTGAACAATATAAAAACGTCGAAACACTGAGAGGTCCTATTTTGAAAAATGATTAATAAAAAAGCCGTTCAAAGATACGCTTGAACGGCTGTTTTCTCCCTTATACTGAGGGGTCCTAAAAATTATTTTTTAGCATTGAAACCGACTGAAATACCAATCCGATTGCCATCCCGACGCGGAATAAAAAAGGCATTTACGGGAATATTCAGTTTGCCCGATTTGAAAGATTTACCGACGGCGAATACAAAACCCGTGTCAAATTGACGCTCGCCGCGGCTGTCGAAACGCGATTCGGCTTCCCAACCCGTTAACACTGTCGGTTTTTCCATTTGCCATTCGTTTGTGGTCGTATTGCGGTAGCCTTTTGAGCTTTGCGTCATGTAAAAAATGGGTCCAAATGCCAATTCCCAACCCGAAATATTGCTTCTCATGCCGTTTAAAACGGAAATACTTGGTAGGAATTTGCCTTGGTCTAAGCCCGTAATCATCGGAATGAACTCAAATAGGGCTTGAAAACTGCCTTGATTTAAGTATTGAACCTCAAATTGGTAGCCGAATTGGAACATCAGAGGGTTCGCGTTGAAGCCGCCGCCGCTCTCGCGGGCTTGCAAAATCTTACTCGCTTCGCCCGTAAAATACGTGAAACCCATCCGTGGTCCACTCAAATTGAGGCGGTCGCGTTCGGGATTGTTGACCATGTTTTCGTAGTCGAATTTCTTTGTCAACTTCGTAAACAGTTCATTGTCAATGGGTTGCTCGAACATTTTTTGCAAAGTCAAACCAACCATCAGCGGCAATTGACCGCGCAGATTGAGGTATTCAACGACTTTTGTCCGCTCAATCGTCGCCGAACCGACATCAATTAATCGGAGATTGACAAAAATCCGCTCGCCGTACAATTCGATTGAACCCGAGAGCATTTTGTCGGCGCGAATCTTTTTACCGAC
>JAYTMF010000628.1:0-2514 GCA_043728755.1 Flavobacteriales bacterium | reverse complement strand
ATAGCAGGAGAACTGGACGCCTAATGCATCAATCGATTTTAACTGATGGAATTAAAAATGACTGACAACAAAACATATCAATTTTCGGAAGAGACGCTTTCAGAAGCGAAGCGCATCATGAAGCACTATCCTGAAGATAAAGTGAAGAGTGCATTGATACCATTGCTACATCTTGCACAAGCTGAATTCGACGGGTGGCTAAGTCCGGGAGCGATGGACTGTGTTGCTTCATTGCTCAGCATCCAACGTATTGAAGTTTATGAAGTGGCTTCATTCTATTCCATGTTCAACCTCAAGCCTGTTGGAAAATGTGTGATAGAAGTTTGTCGTACGAGTTCATGCTGGTTGATGGGAGCCGAGGATGTTGTTCGCCACATAGAAAAGAAACTACATATTCACGTCGGTGAAACAACTGACGATGGCATGTTCACTTTGAAAACAGTTGAATGTCTTGGCTCATGCGGCACTGCGCCTATGCTTCAATGTGGTGGAGATTTTTACGAAAATCTCACGCTTGAAAAGGTCGATACCTTACTCGACAAAATGAGCATCGAAGGAAGAAGAAGAGTTTATACCAAAGACGATATGATTCAAATCTGATGGCAAAAAAATTACTACTCGAAAACGATCATATTCCCGGGCTATGTAAGTTGAGTGTATATCGTCAGCACGGCGGATATTCTTCTCTCGAAAAGGCAATAAAGCAAATGACCCCTGAACAGGTGGTTGAAGAAGTGAAGACCAGTGGACTTCGCGGTCGTGGTGGTGCCGGTTTTCCGACAGGAATGAAATGGAGTTTCCTTGCGCGCCCTGAAGGTGTTCCGCGTTATGTTGTTTGTAACGCTGATGAGTCAGAACCTGGCACATTTAAGGATCGCTATCTGATGGAGCGCAATCCTCACTTGTTGATAGAAGGAATGATCGCTTCCAGTTATGCACTCGGAGCAAAGACATCTTACATATATATAAGAGGAGAATATTTTTATATCGCACGCATTCTTGAACAGGCATTGGCAGAGGCTTATGAAGCAGGATTGCTTGGCAGAAATATTTTCAATTCAGGATTTGATCACGACTGCTATGTGCACGTAGGTGCCGGAGCATATATCTGTGGAGAAGAAACAGCATTGCTGGAATCGCTTGAAGGCAAGCGCGGCAATCCGCGTATCAAACCGCCATTTCCAGCAGTTGCAGGTCTTTATGGAAGACCAACTGTAGTCAACAACGTCGAAACAATTGCTGCTGTTGTACCGATCATTCGGGATGGAGGAGCTGCATATGCCGCTATCGGTATTGGCAGAAGCACCGGAACGAAATTGATTTCTGCTTCAGGACATATTAATAAACCGGGTGTTTACGAAATCGATCTCGGTTTGCCTGTTGAGGATTTTATTTTCTCCGATGAATATTGTGGAGGAATGCGCAACGGAAAAAAACTGAAGGCCGTTGTTGCCGGAGGATCTTCTGTTCCGATTCTTCCCGCGGATCTTATTTTGAAAACAGCAGCTGGTGAGCCAAGGTTGATGTCATACGAAGGTCTTGCTGATGGTGGCTTTGCCTCAGGAAGCATGTTGGGCTCAGGAGGCTTCATTGTAATGGATGAGGACACAAGCATTGTAAAAAATCTCTGGAATTTCTCTCGCTTTTACGCACATGAAAGTTGCGGACAGTGTTCTCCTTGCAGAGAAGGCACGAGTTGGATGGTGAAAATTCTCAATAAGATACTCGAAGGAAACGGAACGCTTGCAGATGTCGATCTCCTCTGGGACATTCAATCCAAGATCGAAGGAAAAACCATTTGTCCATTGGGTGATGCAGCTGCATGGCCTGTTGCAAGTGCTATCAGGCACTTCAGAACAGACTTCGAAGAGTATGTACGCAATGGAAAAAATATCAAAGACGTAAAACATTATTATAGATTGAATAATCTGGTTGAAGCATAAATCAATTGAATCGGCAGCATTACATATCATTTTGTATCATGGCGTTGATCAGCCTGAATGCAGCTTCTCAATGGTTCCCTGAAATGTCGCGCAAAGGCGATGTGTTTGGAAGTTGGGGATGGAACAGAGCTATGTACACGAAGAGCGACATTCACTTCAAAGGAGCCAATTATGATTTCAAACTCATGAATGTCACTGCGACGGATCGCCAGACTCGCTTCAAAACGGAAACGTATTTCGGTTTGACCACCCTGACGATTCCACAAACCAATTTGCGCTTTGGATATTTTCTGAATGATCACCTCGCAATTACAGTGGGTGTCGATCACATGAAGTATGTCATGGTGCAAAACCAGAAGGTCGAATTCGAAGGAAGCATTGAGGATCCCAATTATGCATCGATGGTACATGATGGAACAATTGTACTCACTTCTGATTTTCTCACCTTCGAACATACCGACGGCCTTAATTTTCTGAATGCAGAGCTTGAGTATCATCAAGGATTGTATCGGGCGAAAAACTTCCAGATCAATGCTCCCACTCCCGCCGCTCCGAAGGCATTGAGCTGGAA
>JAYTMF010000627.1:0-3433 GCA_043728755.1 Flavobacteriales bacterium | reverse complement strand
CAGATAGATGCCTTGCAACCACAGCTCAGTTTCACAACGGATCTCTATAACCGTCAAAAGAAATTGTGGGATCAAAAGATCGGATCGGAGATTCAGCTGCTGACTGCAAAGAGTAACAAGGAAGCGATTGAAAAGCAAATTGCGGCAATGCGCGAGAACATGGAATTGACGAAGATAAAATCGCCAATAACCGGAGTAGTGGATAACGTCGGAATGAAATTGGGTCAAGGTGTTTCATCTGCAGGTCCTGCCATTCGTGTTGTGAATTATTCGAAATTAAAAGTTGTTGGCGATGTCGCTGAAGCCTACGCGTCGAAAGTGAGCAAGGGCAATGCTGTGCGTATTCTTTTTCCCGATTTGAACAAGGAAGCCACCGGCACCATTTCATACACATCCAAAGTGATCGATCCATTGAAAAGAACTTTCACTGCACAGATCGAAATCATGGGTGATAAATCAGACTACCGACCAAACATGATCGCAGTGTTGAAAATTGTAGATTATCAGAAAGAAGGTGCAATCGTTTTACCTATCAATTTGATTCAACAACAGTTGGGAGAGCATGTCGTATATGTTGCTGTGGTGGAGGGAAGCAAGACCGTCGCAAAGAAAAGGGTAATTACTACAGGCATCAATTACGATGGAATGACAGAAGTGCTGTCGGGTCTTAACGAGAACGAACAGCTGATCACCACAGGGCAATTTGATTTGTCGGATGGAGCAGAAATTAATGTGCAATAATTCATCTTCTGAATACGAAAACACAAGAGATCATTATCATGAAATTGAGAGAATTTAAACCAAGTAGTTGGGCGATAGATAATAGAACGACCGTCTATCTGTTGACGATTTTCATTACGCTGGCCGGTATTTTATCCTATCGGGCAATACCGAAGGAACAATTCCCGGACATCGTTATTCCGACGATTTATGTAAGCACAGTATATCCCGGATCGGCACCAAAAGACATGGAGAATCTTGTCACCAAGCATATCGAAAAGCAGATCAAATCTATTTCGGGTGTGAAGAAAATGACGAGTAATTCAATCCAGAATTTTTCCAATATAATCGTAGAGTTCAACACCGATGTTGATGTGCCTACAGCTAAGCAGAAGGTAAAAGATGCGGTTGACAAAGCCAAGCCGGATTTGCCTTCCGACCTTCCCGATGATCCTACAGTGCAGGAAGTTGAGTTTTCTGAAATTCCGATTTTGTTTGTGAATATTTCAGGGGACTTTGAATTGTCGCAGTTGAAAAAATATGCCGACGATATGCAAGATCGCATTGAAGGCATGAAGGAAATTACGCGCGTTGATATTGTCGGAGCGCTTGAACGTGAGATTCAAATCAACGTCGACATGTACAAATTGCAAGCAGCGAAACTGACGATGGGTGATATTGACCATGCGCTGGCACAGGAGAACAAAACGATTTCCGGAGGGCTTGTGAACATGGACGAAATGCAGCGATCACTCAGCGTGTCGGGTGAGTTTCGAAACATTGAACAGATCAAAAATGTCGTTGTGAATTCAATGGCGGGAGCAGCAGTTTATTTGAAGGACGTTGCTGAAGTCGTCGACTCCCATCTCGAGCAAGAGAGTTTCGGAAGACTCAATCATAAAAATGTGATCACCTTAAATGTCATCAAACGCAGCGGTGAAAATCTCATTGAGGCTTCAGACAAAATTCACGCATTGGTGGATGAAATGAAGATGACATCCTTCCCGGAAAATCTCGAGATCGTCATCACTGGAGAACAGGCGCGAAACACGCGCGTGACACTTCACGATCTGATCAACACCATCATTATTGGATTTATTTTGGTGACTATCGTGCTCATGTTTTTCATGGGAGCAACCAACGCCATTTTTGTGGCGCTGTCGGTACCGCTATCGATGTTTATCGCATTTCTCATTTTGCCGGCGATTGGTTTCACGCTCAACATGATTGTGCTTTTTGCATTTCTGCTGGGACTTGGAATTGTCGTCGATGATGCCATCGTCGTTATTGAAAACACCCACCGTGTTTACGACAACGGTAAGAGGGATATTGTAAGTGCCGCAAAGCATGCGGCGGGTGAAGTGTTCCTTCCTGTATTATCCGGAACAGCAACAACACTTGCGCCTTTCATTCCACTGGCTTTCTGGGGCGGTGTGATTGGAAAGTTCATGCGATTCCTACCCATCACATTGATCATTACGCTTACTGCATCACTCGTCGTGGCGTATATCATCAATCCTGTTTTTGCGGTGACATTCATGAGGCCTCATGAAGAGAATCCCGATAAGAAGAAGGCACGAAAAAGGGTGATGATCACCACGGTCATTCTTCTTGTTGTGGCGCTTATTTCATATATGGGTGGATCATTCGGGATGGGAAATTTCTCCGTGACCATGTTGCTGATTTATTTGTTGTATCGGTTCGTACTGGAAGGTGCCATAAAGAAATTTCAAACGAAAATTTGGCCGGCCTTTCAAGCATTTTATGCAAGGTTTCTTGAGTGGGCCATTGTGCATCCTAAGACCATTGTCTTCGGAACACTCGGATTATTCATGCTTTCTTTTGTTGTCACCTTTGCCAGAAGCCCAAAGGTTGTCTTCTTCCCTGTTTCCCCACCCAATTTTGTTTACGTCTATGCCACGCTGCCTACTGGAACGAATCCTTTGACAACAGATTCAGTAGCGCGTATTGTAGAGGAGAAAGTGTACAGCGTCATAGGAGAAAACAATCCGATCGTTGAGTCTGTCATTACCAATGTTGCAGTGGGCGCAAATGAGTCACAGGAGGATCGCGCTCCATACTCGCATAAAGCAAAAGTGGGCGTTGCATTCGTAGAATTTGCTAAGCGAAATGGTGAATCAACGGTGGAGTATATGGAAAAAATAAGATCAGCAGTAAAAGGTATTCCCGGTGTTGAGATCTCTGTTAATCAGGAAGAATCGGGGCCACCAACATCAAAGCCAATCAATATTGAGATCAGTGGAGATGTGTTTGAAGATCTGATTGAAACTTCAGTTTCATTGAAGAAATATCTCGACGCGCTCCAGATTGAAGGTGTAGAAGAATTGAAAAGTGATCTTGTATTAAATAAGCCGGAGATATTCATCGATATCGATCGAGAAAGAGCCAACAGAGAAGGTATCAATACGAGCCAAATCGGCATGGAATTGCGCTACGCCATTTTCGGAAAGGACATCACAAGGTTCAAGGATGCCAATGATGATTATCCTGTAATGCTACGTTACAAAAAATCTCAGCGCAACAGCATTGAGCAGTTAAAAAACCTGAGCATTACTTATCGCGACATGAACATGGGCGGCGTTATTCGTCAGGTTCCTTTGTCAGCATTTGCGGATGTGAAATACATGAGCACATACAATGGTATCAAACGTAAAAATCAAAGGCGTGTCGTGACCATTTCATCGAATGTTTT
>JAYTMF010000626.1:0-1553 GCA_043728755.1 Flavobacteriales bacterium | reverse complement strand
GGATCGATTGCTACAGGAAGGCCTATAAATCAGAGCCGGGTAAATATTCATTCGTCGGGTATGATGTTATGAAATATTATGGGATGGGATTGAAACAATTCGGTCGCGATTTTCCAAATCATTTTGGAGAGATCAAAACAGGACTCTACGCAAACGGTTTCGATTTTCTCAAGACTTCTAATGAAAGTGGTTTTGAAAATCAATACGTCATCATCATCGGTACATCGGAGTTTGAGTTGATTCGGGAAAATTGATGTCATCATAAGCGTTGGTAAATGTCATGCGTGTCGTATAATACCGATTGGACAAGTGTAATAGTCCAATCTTTGCTTCGCCAGATTGAACTAAACATTTGTATCCATCGGCATTTACCACTGTATGATTTCTCAAACATTGGCCTGTTTTGGAAATCACATTGGTATAACACGCTTATTTCGGACTCAGTTCATTTGTCCTTTCATTCCAATTTTTAAAATGATGACCCCAAAATTTGAAGATGTAATTATGACCAGAGAAGAAGTTGCGGAATCATTCAAGGAGATTCAGGATAGTATTTGCAGAGGTCTGGAAGGCGCTGATGGTAAAGCGTCATTTGTTGAGGACATCTGGCATCATGCGAGTGGCGGCGGAGGCAGAAGCCGTGTGATCACACATGGTGAAGTATTCGAAAAGGGTGGAGTCAATTTTTCAGCGGTGGAAGGTGTGTTGCCTGTTTTTATGAAGGAAAAGGTAAGCGAAAATGCCACAGCGTTTTTCGCGACAGGTGTCAGCATTGTTTTACATCCGATATCTCCCAAGATTCCCATCATTCATATGAATATCCGGTATTTTGAAACGGACGGTGGCGATGCATGGTTTGGTGGTGGTATCGACCTCACTCCAATCTATGTTGATGTTGATCAAGCGAAGTTTTTTCATGCAAAGCTGAAGCAGACTTGCGATGTTTTCGGCATGGAGTATTTCAAATTTAAATCATGGGCGGACGACTACTTTTTCATCAAACACAGAAATGAAACTCGAGGTGTCGGCGGAATATTTTTTGACTATTTGCGAGTGAATGAGAAATTCAACATTGATCAGATATTCGCATTCGTAAAAGCGGTTGGCGAAACATTTCTCACTTCGTATGTTCCTATAGTTATGGCAAATAAAAATATTCCTTTCACAGAAAAAGAAAAGAAGTGGCAATTGATCAGACGTGGTCGTTACGTGGAATTCAATCTTGTATATGACCGTGGCACTCGATTCGGACTTGAAACTGGAGGAAGAATTGAATCTATTCTCATGAGTTTGCCAGAACAAGCAAGCTGGATATACAATTTTCAAACGGAAGAAGGAAGCGAGGAAGCGAGCACAATAGCATACCTCAAGAAAGGTATCGATTGGGTGTAAACATTGATCCTGTTATACACATGTGATTTATAAAACAGGCCAATGTTTGAGAAATCATACAGTGGTAAATGCCGATGGATACAAATGTTTAGCGCAATCTGGCGAAGTAAAGATTTGACTATTACACTTGTCCAATCGGTTTTAAATGTTTACTGCACCTA
>JAYTMF010000625.1:0-3439 GCA_043728755.1 Flavobacteriales bacterium | reverse complement strand
ATTGGCCCGTTTTAGAAATCACATTGGTATAACAAAGTAGCCGAAGGTGAACGCAGATATATTGAAGCTTACAACAACGGTGAAAGATGGAATCCCATTTTGATTGAGATCAAAAAACGAATAGAGGGAAAATAATATTTCCGTCGAAAGAAATTTACCGATCAGAACAATTGCTTAGCTCGGATTCACGCGCTGACGCTGGATTCCGGAAGGTGGCGTATAATCGGGATTAATAGGAGTTGCGGGATCGTAACCAAAAAGTCTGTTGTCCTTGATGATCGTATCTACATAAGCCGGCACGAGATCTTCCCATCCTTTGTATCCATTCTGAATCATATCCAACACGTCCTTTGAATAGATATCGAGTATCTCAGGATTGTAATCCGTGATATCGATGAGACGTTTATTATAGATGAGATAATCGTAAAGCGGTTTTAATCTTGGATGTATTGGACAGTTTTTCGCCGTCAACAATTGGCCTGATTCGGCATCCTTGAAAGGATACAGATATATCTTGAGGTCGCGGCTGAATAGAATTCCGAATGCTTCGAGAATTCCACCGTTCAGGTCGCGATAATATTTTTCATTGAACAGTTCCATCATCATGTTAGTTCCCATGATGACACCCATTCTTTTTGTGGTATACTTCGTAAAGAATTCCACAAGTTTATAATACTTCGAGTAATTGGAAACGAGCACTGTTTGTCCAAGTGAACAGAGAATATCTGCACGATCCAAAAAGTCTTGCTCGTCAATATCGCCTTCTGCGCGCAAGTTGTTGAGTGTGATTTCAAACAACACCTGAATATTATCCTGATCAACGCGGTATTCCTTCTCGAAGATCTTGAAACCTTTCATGATCATGTCGATGTTCACCCTGGTAACCGGGCGGAAACTTCCGCGAAGCGCAATAATATTTTTCTTGTATAAGATATCCGCAGCTTGAATATTTCTGCCGTCGGGCGAGAATATTACAGCATCAGTCATTCCATTTTTTACCAGTTGAAGCGAGAGCAAGCGATTGTCTACCGTTTCAAAATCCGGCCCTGTCATTTGGATCATATCGATCTCGATCTGATCACGCGAGAGATTGTCATATAATGACAGCAACAACTCTTTTGGCTTCGAGAAAAAGAAGAAACAACCGTACAATAGATTTACTCCGAGCAGGCCAACTGATGCCTGTTGAGCCAGCACATCCTGTTCGTGCAAGCGCACGTGAAGAATAACGATGTTCGGTTCCTTCTCGGCATTGGTTTGAAACTTCATGCCCATCCAACCATGGCCTTGAATGGTTTTCTGATAATTGATGGCTGCTACAGTATCCGCAAAGGAGAAGAACTTTTTAGTTGGGTGATCTTTGCGCTGCAGACGTTCAACGATGAGGTTGTATTCATGGTTGAGCATATTGTTGAGACGTGGTTTGCACACGTATCTTCCCTTTTCCTCTTTACCATAAATAGCGTCACTGAAATCTTTGTCGTAGGCACTCATTGCTTTCGCGATCGTACCACTGGCACCACCTGCGCGAAAAAAATGTCGCACTACTTCCTGACCGGCGCCAATTTCGGCGAAGGTTCCATAAATCTCCGGATTGAGATTTACACGGAGTGCTTTCTGACTGGCGGACAGAACTACCCTTTCAGTATCCACAGACTATGTTTTACGTTGATGATGGGACAAAAGTAATTGAATGTTCTATTAAAATGCGTCGTGTAAAACCGACTATCAAGATAGGGCGGTTGATAGCGAAAGGAAGCAAAACAATGGAGATCACGCCCACATTTCATGCACCAAACTTCAGTATCAATTGGCTTTCAACCGCTTTGCGGGAAGAGATTCATTGCTTTAACGCGCACAAGTTTGCCTTTACTTTGCGCAGCGAAATAGAACAAAATCGAATGACTATCACCTTCCTCGGCACCGGCACTTCTCAGGGTGTACCTGTGATCACTTGTGATTGCGCGATATGTACTTCCGCAGATCCTCGTGACCAACGATTGAGGTCCTCGGTAATGGTGACTTCCAAGGGAAAAAATGTCATCATCGATACAGGTCCGGATTTCAGACAGCAAATGCTACGTGAAAAAGTGAAAGCGATCGACGCGATTGTATTCACGCATGAGCATAAAGACCACATAGCGGGTCTCGATGAAGTGCGCGCTTTCAACTACTTCAATAAATGGAGAGCGCAGGTATTTTGCACTGACCTGGTTGAAGAAGCCTTGCGAAGAGAATTTGCATATGCCTTCACGGATATGAAGTACCCCGGCATTCCTGAAATTGATATTCATCGCATCGATTCCACGCAGTTCGATTTGATCGGTTTGACATTCCAGCCGATAGCTGTAACACACTTTGAGATGCCTGTTTTTGGTTACCGGATTGGGGATTTCACTTATATCACTGATGCAAACCACATTTCCGATGAAGAGAAATCAAAGATTCGCGGTAGCAAGGTGCTTGTATTAAACGCGTTGAGAAAAGCAAAGCATCCTTCCCATTTCAACCTGGAGCAGGCGATAGCACTTTCGCGGCAACTGGAAGCTGAAACGACATATTTCACTCACATCAGTCATCAACTCGGCATTCACGAGACGATAGAAAAGGAACTCCCTCCGGGTATTCATCTCGCTTATGACGGACTAAAAATCAACATCGACTAAATGAGTGCGATCCTCTATTGGCTTGTAATAAAGCCCATCAGTTTGCTTCCCTACCCTCTACTTTATGGGCTCTCGGACTTTTTTTACGTTATTTTCTTTCATCTTATAGGATATAGAAAAAAAGTCGTAACAGAAAATCTTCGTCAGTCTTTTCCTGAAAAGTCAGACAAGGAGATCAAATTGCTTCGTGAAAAATTCTATCATCACTTTTGTGACATCGTATTTGAAAGTCTGAAGAATTTCTCCATCTCCAAGAAGCAAGCGGAAGCGCGAATGCATACGGTCAATACTGATATTTTCGACAAACTTCATCAACAAGGCAAAAGTGTCATCCTTTGTGGAGGACATTACTGCAATTGGGAACTTTGGGCGGTGGCAACCCCGGACTTTTTCAAGCACAGGCTGATAGCGATTTACAAGCAGCTCAGCAATCCATATTTCGACAGAAAAATGCGCGTTACACGTGGCCGATTTGGACTAGACATGGTTTCCACCAAAGAATTTGGCAATTACTTCATTGAACATCGCGAAGAGTTGACAGTCAGCGTATTTGCCATAGATCAATCCCCGTCCAATGCCAGTAAAAGCGTATGGATCGACTTTCTTGGAAGAGAGACCGCTACCCATTATGGTGCTGAGAAATATGCCCGAATGTTCAATTATCCCGTAGTTTTCGGACATCTCAGCAAGGTCAAACGCGGATATTACGAAGTGAGATACGAGCTTGTGACAATGGATCCTGAGAAATTAGCTCATGGTGAATTGACGCAGCA
>JAYTMF010000624.1:0-5749 GCA_043728755.1 Flavobacteriales bacterium | reverse complement strand
TGAATTTCTATTGGCGCATATTCAATGACATTTACATTGTTTTGAGCCACGCATTCATTGGCATCGGTTATCGTTAAATTGTAATTGCCGGCAATCAGTGAATCAGGATTCACACCAAACCATTGCGCATTGTATGGTGGCGTTCCTCCTGTCACATCATAGTTTGCTACTACAGATTCACCTGGGCAAATTGTGTTGGACCACCACGCTAATTCCATCTGATCAGGTTGCGAGATTACCACTTGCCCATTTATGCTGCACCCGTTGGCATATTGTATGACGTATGGATAAATGCCACTCCCTATGTTGAGCAATTCAGTATTGTTGGATCCTGTGGCCCAAGTAAAAGCACTCATCTGCAATTCATCATAACTAACAACCACTCCGGCATCATTGAAATCAAAACAAGAAGGCGCATCAATTATTACATCAGGCAAAACAGGAATAAATTCGATGACTTGAAAATTTATGATGGTTGCAATACCGAGTTGATTTATGACTTGCTGCCAATAGAATCCCGGTTGATCAACACTGATAGAGTCGGCTGTTTCGCCATTGCTCCAAAGGCCCATTCGCTCAGGCGTTGAGAATAAAGTAAGTGAACTATTTGGGCAAACTTCCTTCAGAATCACAACATCATTTTGAACAAAAGTTTCACCTTCAACGAATGAATATGTCAGACCACAAGCAAGATTGTAAAATGAATCCACCCATCCACTGGGCCAATGGATCTGTACGGAATCAGCGATCACATTTTCATCACATCCAAACAAGAGGTATTGTGAACATTGCGTCATAAATCCTTCGCCACATTGGAGCTGTTTCATCAATGTGACATCATTGAAAAAAACTTTTACTGTAGTACCTATTCCATCGCGATTGCTCACAGAACCGGTTAGACCGAACTTGATCCAATGTCCGCCCACACCGTCATTGTGCCAAAGGGAAAGGCTAGCCGGCCAAATGTTGGTTACTGCAATATCTGCAAAACCGTCGTTATCAAAATCCATAGACCCTGCGGAATAACTTCTGATGTCATCATTCATGAAACTTCCTGTGGAATCAAAAGTGTAAATGGAATCTTCCGCGTGGATGTAAAAATAATTTTGCATCCCGTCATAAAAACTCACGGTTGCGACGTACAAATCATCAAATGTATTGTTGTTGTAATCCAGCCATTGCACACCCCAAGCAACCGTGTTGTAGCATGCAAGACCATGTTGATGTGCGACATCGGAGAATACACCATTTTGATTTTCCATTAACATACTTCCGGATTCTGTGTTGGAAACGAAGTAATCAAAATCGCCATCGTGATCGAAATCACTCCAGGCTATTCCCATAGCATCCATGGCAATCGCATTGCCCGACGCCACACTTATATCGGTGAAAGTACCATCGCCGTTGTTTAGATACAATGCATTCACCATCACTCTGTCATTCATCACAAAAAGATCCACGTCATTGTCGAGATCATAGTCAAAGAATGACGATTGAAAAGTAGCTTTCACTCCGTTGTCTACTCCCAAAAGTGTTGCGACTTCGGTAAACGTATCATTCCCATTGTTGTGAAATAGCCAATTGGTAATATCACCTATTTGCTGATAGTTGCAGATATACAAATCCGGGAAACCATCATTGTCATAATCGCCCCACGAAAAGCCATACGACGGTGCCTCGTAAGAAGGGTAAGAAATCGTGTTACTGATATTGCTGAATGTGAGATCGCCCTCATTGCGCATGAGGACCGGATATGAATATTGCCGGGTTGCAAAAAAATCTGCATCACCGTCATTGTCGTAATCGATCCAGGTCATTTGCTTGAATGCGCCGGAGAGTTCATTGAACAAATTTATTTCTTGAAAAACACCGGCGTTGTTGATATATGTCTTCACACCAAAACCAACTGTACCGATGGTTAAATCATCCCATCCATCTTTATTAAAATCATAACAACTCACACCATTCGAAATGCCATTGCTTGCAGGAAGCACGATGCCTTGGCTCGCAGCAACGTTTATAAATTGAGCATGAACCGAAATACCTAAGAAAACAGAAGGGAGAATTATTGCCAGCACTTCTCGTCGCACGCAATACATGGCAGTCTGTAAAGTGCGTAGCACACTTTTCGTTGCGTTCGATATGATTGCACCAATCAGAATTCTATAAACAGAAAAATAGCACACAAGATTCCGGAGCGGGAGTTTAGGTTAATTTGATTGCACCAAAGGCGCAACGCTGTGTTAAGGTTTGGCTAATGAAGGAAATACTTCGAAGTCCCGCATTAAAATGGAATTAATCTTTGGCTCCAAACCACTGAATTACGGACAACATTAAGTCGATTGACTAACCCATCATTGGTGCAAGGACTTGAAGTGATTCAAGATGTGAAAAATGGTTGTATGTGTATTGACCATAGATCCGTAATCGTCATAAATGTCATAGCAAAAATTCATCCTTTGGATTGGAAAGATTTCAATCTTTGCTTCGCCAGATTGAAATACACACGTGTAGCCATCGGCATATACCACTATATCATTTCTCACATGTTGGTATGTTTTAGAAATCACTTTGGTATAAATCGAAGTTGCATAGCCTTAGCTATGGAACTAATATTTGACGAAGTATTCGGCGAAATGCGCATCGAAATAGATGATTAGCGAATAGCAAAATTCATATTAGGTCGATTCATGAAAGAGGTTATTCGAAGTGCCCTGAAGTAGGATGACAAGTTGTGATCCATCGGATTCTTGTAGCGCACACAAATTGATGGATTCACAGAGTCACACGCGAATGCAGAAGAAATTTACATAACACAAAGACAAGGAATTCTGACTTCACACGTTATACAAAACAGTACAATGAGAGGCTCATTTCACTACCTTGAAAGAGCGATGCCCGACTTTGAGAAAATATACGCCTTCAGATAAATTTTGTGTTGAAATTTTATGGTGCTTGCTTGTACACGACCCACTGATCAGACATTGCCCGGTTGCATCATTTAAAGAATACGCAGATGACAAATCGGACTCAATGATTAGATATTCACTGAAAGGGTTGGGAAATACATTACAGCGTGCAAAACGATCCAAGGAGAAGAGATCAAGGAGTGATACCTCGGCAAACAGTGAACACCCTAGTTGGTCAGTGATCACACATGAGTATTCGCCGGTAGCAAGACCGCCGAGATTTTCACTTGTAGAACCATTACTCCAGTTGTAGAAATATGGAGGACTGCCACCATTCACCTCGATCAATATGCTGCCGTCATCACCATTCTGCGCAGGAGTAATTTGAGTAATGTAAGTCATTTCTGAGTTACCAAATATGTTCAAAGAATGACTTATTGAACAGCCATTACCATCGGTGATTTGGACAGTATAACTACCCGGAATCAAAGCATTAGGATCCGCTCCATTCCAATCAAAAATAAATGGCGGATCAACACCAGTGATGAATATTTGAGCAGTACCAACATCACTATAACAAGCCTGTTGAATCACGTCAGTCATAGTCATCTGCGGAAATTCTTCAATCACAAAATCAATAGAGGCACTACAATCATTGTGATCGTTGACGGTAACCGTGTAAATACCCTGTGGTAATTCCTGCGAATTGAAAGACATCCAATCAGTGGCATAAGGAGCCGTTCCCCCGATTATTTGAAGCAGAGCAGAACCCACATCATTGAAACACGCGTTGGTTGTTTCCACGTTGACATGCAATTGCTCCGGATCATAAATCTGAACACTACCACTTATGAAGCAACTGTTATTATCATCAAAAGAATATGGATAAACACCGGCTGCGAGATTCGTGATTAAAGCCTCTGCCGGAGATTCATTCCAGTGAACATTTTCTAAAAACAAAGGGGATGTAATTTGTATGAAAGCGTTTGAATCTCCTACGCATAATGGCTGCTGAATGGTGAAGTTGACAGTTGGTTCATGAAACGTCGAAACGATAAAATCGATCACCGCGGTAAGGCCGAAGATGTTTGATACACTACAAGAATATTCTCCTGATTCGCTGACATCAATTACTTGAGTGACCTCACCTGTGTTCCATGCGAAAGTTTCGTAGTTCCCTGCATCGAGCACCACATTTGAAGAAGGGCAAAACTGCACGGAATAAATGTTATCGGCATTCACGAAACTTTCGCCTTCAACGAATGCAAAAAATTGATCTGCCGGCAAGTTGTAATGGACATCCACCCAACCGGATGGCCATCGAACGAACAGAGAATCCATCACCGTGGCTTGCCCCATGGACAAAATGAGGTATTGAGAATTTTGTCCGAGATAATTTTCACCACAGATAGCTTGATGATGATAAGACAGTCCTTCAATAAAATAATCAATGAATGAACCCACGCCATCGCGGTTAGAGATTGTACCTGTCAACCCGATTTTGAGGGAGTGATTGCCAGTGTTGTTGTTCTGCCAGAGAGAAGGATTGGTTGTATAATAACTTGTAGTGGCAATGTCATAAAAACCGTTATTATCAAAATCTCCTTTCGCAACGCAGAAGGTGTAATCCAGGTCATCAGAAAATCCCATTGAAACATCTTCTTGAAAATCAACTCCGGTATTTGCAAAATAAAAATCTGAACGCGCCGGTATCTCCGTTTGAACACCCACAAAAAGATCACTCGACAAATCATTATTTCCATCCAACCAGAGCGCTCCCCAACAAAGCTGATTACAGCTCACACCTGCTTCTGAAGCTACATTGAAAAACTGACCATTCTGGTTCTTCAGAAGTAAATTACCACCCGCTGGATTATTCGTGACATAGATATCCATATCGCCATCGTTATCGTAATCACCCACCGTAGAACTCATTGCATCGATAGGAATATTCACCCCTGAATTATCGGTCACCTCGGTAAAAAATTCACCATTGTCATTTCTGAACAATGCGTTTCCCTGGTGATGATCATTGGCGTAAAAAAGATCCAGATCACCATCGAGATCATAGTCCAGCCATGAGCAAACAAAAGTTGTAGCCACGCCTCCATCAACACCGAGTGATTCAGCGACTTCTGTAAAGGTGCCATCTTGATTGTTGTGCAATAGCCAGTTGGTGATACTTCCAATGCCTTGATAGTTGCATATGTACACGTCCAGAAAACCGTCATTGTCATAGTCGGCCCATGAGCAACCAAAAGACCATGCATTGCTCACCGGGACATTCAAGTCTGGTGTTACATCCGTAAAAACATTGTTACCCTCATTGCGATAAAGAATGCAACTCCCCATGTATCGTGTGCAAAAGAAATCCGCATCACCGTCATTGTCATAGTCAACCCAAACCGGTTGCTTCGCATCGAATGAATTGGGAAAAGTGATGGCGAGTTCAAATGAAATACCTTGAACATTTCGAAAAACAAGAATGGGAGAATTCGAGGCGGCATATGTGAGATCATCCCAACCGTCTTTGTCATAATCATAGAAACTCATTCCACTTCCGCTGAGCGCATAGTCACCACCGACGAATAAATTGAATTGAGAAGTAACATTCACAAATTGCGCTTTGCATAAAACGCAAAAGAGCAATTGGGATAGCACAACTATGAGAACGCCTCGGTTCATGAATGCAGTCAGAATAATTAAGGAATGATCAACATGGCGCAATCACTTATAGCGAATGAGAGTGCCGGCTAATACATAACAGACGGGTTTCACTAAAAGGTTGTGTGCACTCCTTCTTTTTGATTTGGAATTAATAGCAGCGCCGCAGATTTTCC